>SKLO01000056.1 GCA_007123195.1 Verrucomicrobiales bacterium
ACCCGCCACCCGCCACCCGTCACCCGTCACCCAACCTTGCCTCCAACAGCCGCTCCACATGCTTGGCCAGGATATCGACCTCCAGATTCACCCGCTGCCCGACCGAACGCCGGCACAGGTTGGTCGCCCGATGGGTGTGGGGCGTGATCCAGATCGTCAGCCGGTCCTGCTCCAACTGCGCCACCGTCAGGCTCATGCCATCCACTGTCACCGACCCCTTCGGCACCAGATACCGGGCCATGGCCGCAGGCAATGCCAGCACCAGCCGGTGGTTGTCCCCCTCCGGCGCCAGCTCCAGCACCCGGGTCGTGTCGTCCACGTGCCCCAGCACAAAATGCCCGCCAAACCGCGAGTCCGCCCGCATCGCCCGTTCCAGATTCACCAACTCACCCGCCGCCAGATCGCCCAGATTGGTCCGCCGCAGCGTCTCGCCCAGCAGATCAAACCGCGCCCGCCCCTCCACCACCGGCCCCGCCAGGGTCAGACAGCACCCGTTCACCGCCAGGCTGTCGCCCACCGCCAGTCCGTCCGCCATCGACCGTGGCAGTTCCAGCTCCAGCACCCCGCCCACAGCCGTGGCCGTCAGTCCGGCCACTTCCCCGGTCGCTTCAACAATTCCCGTAAACATCGTCTCAACAAATTCCCCGCCGTCCGATGCCATCGCCCCGTCGCCCGCCCATTGCAAGCCGGCGCCGCTGCGGGTCTTTGCCGATACCGTCAAAGCTGATATCCTCCCCCTTTCACACCACGCCCCCCACCACAAAGAACAAAGAACCCCTTCCTACCCGGCCCCATCGACCATGACCAAGCCCATCCTCGCCCTGTCCGTCGTCGCCGCCCTGCTGCTGCCCGTGTCCGCCGCGCAGCGCCCGAACATCGTCCTCATCATGGCCGACGACATCGGCCTCGAATGCCTCTCCTGTTACGGCAGCGACGAACACGAGACCCCCCACCTCGACGCGCTGGCCGCCTCGGGCATGCGCTTCGACCACGCCCACTCCCAGCCCATCTGCACCCCCTCGCGGGTGCAGATCATGACCGGCATCCACAACAACCGCAACTACGTCCGCTTCGGCCTGCTCGACCCCCGCGCCGTCACCTTCGGCAACCTGCTGCGCCAGGCCGGCTACCAAACCGCCGTGTTCGGCAAATGGCAGCTCGAAGGCGGCTTCGACGCCCCGGACCGGTTCGGGTTCGACTCCTACTGCCTGTGGCAACTCACCCGCCGCCCCAGCCGCTACCCGAATCCAGGGCTCGAAATCAACGGCCGCGAGGTCGATTTCAAGGACGGCGAGTTCGGCCCCGACATCGTCACCGACCACCTGTGCGAGTTCATGGAGCAGAACAAGGACCGCCCGTTCTTCGTCTACTACCCCATGATCCTGCCGCACTGGCCCTTTGTCCCCACCCCGGACCACCCCGACTACGACCCCACCATGTGGCGCGACGCCGTCGGCGAGCCGGGCGGATTCAGGGGCCCCGAATACTGGCCCGCCATGGTGGCCCACACCGACAAGATGACCGGCAAGGTGGTGCAAAAGCTCGAGGAACTCGGCATCCGCGACAATACCCTGATCATCTGGACCTCCGACAACGGCACCTACGATCAACTCACCACCCGGTTCCGCGGCCGGGATTACCCGGGCGGCAAGGGACGCACCACCGACAACGGCACCCACGTCGGCTTCATCGCCTCTTGGCCCGCCGTCATCCAGCCCGGCCAGACCAGCGACGCGCTGGTCGACTTCACCGACGTCCTGCCCACCCTCACCGACGCCGCCGACATCGACACCCCTGACGGCATCGACGGCGTCTCGCTGCTGCCCCTGTTCCACGGCCAGCCGCGCGCCAAGCATTACATCTACTGCTGGTTTCAACGTGACGGCCGGCGCGGCGCCGCCAGCCAGCACGTGCGCGACACCCGCCACAAGCTGTATGCCAGCGGCAGGTTCTACGACGTCATCGACGACCCGCTGGAGACCACCGACCTCGCCGCCGACGGCGTGCCCCCCGCCCTGCGCGAAACCCACGCCCGCCTCGCCACCGCCCTCGAGCAACACCTCGCCGTCACCGAAGCCCACGACCCCCTGATCCGACAACGCCGCGCCGAACTGCAACCCGAGGGGTGAGGTAACTTGTTAATGGTTAATGGTTAATGGTTAATGGTCGGGCTGATCCTGGAGTCTGCTTTGGACCTGCACCCAACCGACCAAAGAGGCTAACCGTGAACTAGTTATGAATCCTCGCCCAGCACCCTCGGGGTGATCGGCAGATTCCTCATAACTCATTCATTATCAGTGTTCATCGGTTCATCAGTGGTTCAATTTTTGTTTTTCAGTGAATGATGCCCGTCAACCGACTGAACCAAGAACCAAGAACCAAGAACAAGGAACAAAAAACCCATCCCCCCACCACCGGCGCTCGTAACGCCGGACCAGGGCCTTGACCTTGGGCCGCCCTCGCCATGGGCCGCGCCACCGGCCGGCTCCGGGCCGGCCCGAACACGGATTCACCCGTCCACGGTGATACCCCGCCCCCTCCTCCAACCCACAAACCATCAGAACGATCGCCCGCGACCTCCCCGGCGAAACCAACCAGCCTCATGCATTCATTCACCATCGTCCGCACACTCCGTCACAGCGCCATCGCGGCCGCCGCAGCCAGCCTGCTGCTGGCGCTGCCGACCGCCAGCCCCGCCCAGGCGCCACCAGCGCAACCAGGCCCGGCCTTGGGCGAAGGTCAGGCCGCCGCACCGGCACCGCCGGACCAGGTCGCGCAGCTGGCCCAATTGATCGGCCTTAGCGAAGAGCAACAGACCGACATCCGCGAGGTCATGAGCGAGATCGGCACTGAGATCGACGCCTTGCAAATCCGCGCCCAGGCCCTCCATCAGCAACTCGACGACCAAACCGGCCACGACTTCGACGAGGACAAGGTCCGCGAAACCGCCACCGAACTCGGCGAAGTCAGCGGCCAGCTCGCCGCCAAATCAGTCATCCTGCAATCCACCGTCGAAGGCATCTTCACCGAGGAACAGCGCGACCAGCTCGATGAACTCGAGCGCCAACAACGCCAGCAGCAGGAACTCCAGCAGCAGCAAATGCAGCAGCAACTCCAACAACAGTTGCAGCAACAACAAGAGCAGCAGTCGCCCCAGGCCCCGCAGGGCCAGCCACA
>SKLO01000103.1 GCA_007123195.1 Verrucomicrobiales bacterium
ACCAGGCCGCCGGCCAGCAGCATCGCCAGCGGCAGCCCGATCAGGGCACCGAGCAACCCCAGCACCAACGCCTCCAGCAGGAACAACCGCGCCACCGCCGCCCGACCGGCACCGAGCGAGCGCAGGATGCCGATCTCCTGACGCCGGCGCACGGTCGACGCCGACACGGTGTTGTAGACCAGGAACACCCCGACCAGAATCGACACCAGACTCAGCGCGGTGAGGTTGAGTTCAAACCCCGCCAGCATGCGCTCCACCTCGCGGCTGCGATTGGCCGGACTGACCACCTCGGCGCCGGCCGGCAGCCGTCGCCGCAGTTCCGCCGCCACCGTTTCCACCGCCTCCAACCCGCCATCGACCCGCACCTGCAACGTGTCGACCCGTCCCGGGCGATCGGTCAGCTCCTGCAGCCAGCCGATGTCCATGGTGACAAAGCGCGTGCCCTCGTCGCCGCGGATCACCGCCTGCTCATCGCTGGCCGCCACCAGCGCCACCCGCAGCAGGTGTTCGCGACCGTCGATCTGGACCCGAACCGCGTCGCCCGGCTGCCAGCTCATGCGCCGCGCCATGGCCGCGCTGACCACCATCCGTCCCGGCGCGCCCAGCCAATCCTCAAGATTGCCCCCGACCGAGGCCCCGGCGGTCACCGCGCTGGTGCGGAACGGCTCGTTGCTGAACACATCGACGCCCAGCACCCGCAGGTATTCGCCCGGGTGCTCCGGCAGCAGCGCGAACACCTCGGACAACGGCGTCACCCCGGTCACGCCGGGAGCGGCGCGAACCAACGGGAACCAGGCCTCGTCCGCCGCCGCCCCCTCGGGACCGCGCACCTCGAGGTGGGCTCGACCGGCGACCAGGTCCACTCCGGCGGCAAACGCCGTGCGCGAGCTGTGACTGGCGATGCGGATGGCGAGAAACACCGACACCCCCAGCGCGATCGCCAGCACCGACCCTGCGCTCAGCCACGGCCGCCGCCACAACGGTCGCAGCAGCATGGTTCGGATCATCCAGCGCCATCGATTCACGCGTCACGTTACGCCCGGGCAGCGGCCCTGGCCAAGGTCTCCCTCCACTTGGCCGGAGTTCACTACAAATCTGCAAACCGCGCGTGGAGCCACACACCGGCCGGCCGCCGTCCATCGTGTTGCCGACCGCTGAAGATTTCCACCGGACCCCCGGCCCGAGCGCCCTCCGCCGGGAGATTGGACCGTTGCACTTCAGCTAAGCCTGCCGAGTGCGATCGAGTCACTGCGTCACATCACCACGGTCGCCGGCTCCAGGGAAGGAGTGACCGGCCGACAGGCCACAGGTCGGACTGCCTCAACGGGATCTTGCTTGCCGGCGGCTCGGGTCATGCACAGCCCGGAGTGACAGGGTGAACACCCCCGGACCATCCGCCTCCGGCACGCCCCCCCTCAGGAGCCGGCCCCGGGGCGCAGTTGCGCGAACTCGAGGCCGAATCGCGCCAGGTATTTGCGCAGCCGGTCGGCGTCGTTGGGACGCGCCTTGCCCTCGCGCGATCGGGCGAACAACTGGCGCCCGGCCTCGGACAAGGTCTGGCTGCGGCGACAAACGGCCACCACATGGGACAGCTGGGCCTGGTCGAACGAATCAAGCCGCGCCCACCGGCCGCCGGTCAAAGGTTCCATCTCCGCCGCCGGCGTGGTCGGCAGCCCCACCCCCCCTTCACCATCAGGCGCAGACCCGGGGCGCCCGTCCGGGCCCGCCGGCGCGCCGGGGCGACGCCAGAGCACCCGCAGCCGCTGGCATTCCTCCTCCACTTCGGCGACGCCGATGCGTCCGCGCGGCGCCAGGGTGGCCATGCGCAGCACGGCGGCGTTGAGGTCGCGGAAGTTGCCGCTCCAGGGCGTGTCGGGATGCAGCGCGAAGCGCAGGAACGCGGCCCGCGCCTCACGATTCATCCCGACCTGCCGCCGGCCGCCCCTACCCCGCCGTGGTTCAGGCGCCAGGCGATCGGCCAACCGCGCCAGTTCGTGGTCGAGGTTCGGCTCGATGTCCTCGCGACGCTGCGCCAGCGACGGCAGATCGAAGGTCCAGGTGTTGAGCCGGGCGAACAGATCCTCACGGAAGCGGCCGGCGACAATCTCGTGACCCAGATCGCGGTTGGTCCCGGCGATCAGCAGGAAGTCGCTCGAGACCGGCCGGTCGGAGCCCACCGGCAGGAACGTTTTCTCCTCCAGCGCGCGCAACAGCATCGCCTGCTCGTCGCCGCCGAGTTCACCGATCTCGTCGAGGAACAGCACGCCGCCGTCGGCCGAACGCAGCAGGCCGGGGCGATCGCGCTGGGCGCCGGTGAAAGCCCCGCGCACATGACCGAACAGGGCCGAGCCGGCGGTGTCGCCGCGCAGGGTGGCACAGTTGACCTCGATGAACCCGCCCCGCACCAGACCGCGATCCAGCCGCAAGGCGTGGATCTGGCGGGCCAGGTGCGACTTGCCGGAGCCGGTGGGGCCGGTCAGCAGCATCGGCTCGCGCGACCTCAGCGCCACCTGCTCGATGCGCTCGATCATGCGGTTGAAAGTCGGATTGCGGGTGGCGATGCCGGCCTTCAACACGTCCAGCGCCTGCCCCTGCTCCACCACGAAGCGGGTCGCCAGACGATCGTATTTGGACAGGTCGAGATCGATGACCTGCCAGCGGGTCGGCACCAGCCGCGTGCGCCGCCCGGCGCGCGGCTCCGGCGGCGGCGCGGTCTGCAGCAGGCGCCCGCTCAAGTGCCCGGATTCCAACAGCAGAAACAGGCAGATCTGCGCCACGTGGGTGCCGGTGGTGATGTGGATCAGGTAGTCCTCGTGTTCCTCGTCCCAGGCATGGCCGCCGGCGAAGTCGTGCAAGGCCGCGTAAACCGACTCGAAATCCCATGGATCACCGTCAAAATCCACCTCCACCAGCCGCACCTCGGTGTCCGGCGACACCGCCGTTATGTCCTCCCGCACCTGCTGCGCCAGCGGCAGGAACGCCCGCTCGTGCAACAGTTCCAGCCGGTCGATCACCAGCTCCTCGTGCTGGGTCAGGGCCACGGTCGGCCGCCACACCTCCCAGCGCCCCGGCCCCTCGGCACGATCCAACCGCGTCCCGAGCAGACCGATCACCACGTTGCGCTTTATCATTCAGGATAGAATTACGCTATTCCCGGATAATATCCAGCCGTTTGGA
>SKLO01000460.1 GCA_007123195.1 Verrucomicrobiales bacterium
CTGGCCGGCCATCGCCGGATCGCTGAACTCGCGCGGATAGGCCCACACCAGCAGCGGCAGCGGTTCGCCCTTCCGCGCGCCGGGCGGCAGGTAGAGCGTGGCTGACAAGGGCACGCCGTCCTGGCGTTCATACACCACCAGTTCGCGATGGATCTCGCGCAACTGCGGCGCCGGATCGGCAAAGCGGGTCCACCGCGTGCGCTCGCCGGTGGCGCGGTCGAGTATGAAGTAGTTGGGCGGGTCGGTGGGTGACTCGTGCCGCAACAGCAGCCGCGAGGCGTCGTCCGCCAGCAGGTCGGTGACCGATTCCAGCATCTCGCCCTCACATGCCCACAGGCGCTCGGTTTCCAGCGTGGTGAGATCGAGCCGGTCGAGGAACGGCCGGTCGCCCTCCGGCGTGGCCCCGTCTCCGCGCAGCAACAGCGATTGTTCATGCACCAGCGCGACCGGTGCGCCGAACTCGTTGCGGCGCATGACCGGATTGCCGGGGTCGTTGTAGCGGTCCTGCGCGCTGTGGTCCCACACCAGCCGCGGGTCGGGAGCCGGACGGTCGGCGGTGGCTTCTGCGGCATGATAGAGCCAGCTGCGGCTCCAGCGGCGGTCGCGGTCGAACTCGCGCACCAACGCCCGCGGCTCCCCGCCGCCCAGCCAGGTGACGCCGGCAAACCGGTGTTCGGTGCGCAACCACTCGACCGGTTCGGCGTCCTCGGAGCCGGCTTGCCAGCGCAGCGCCCGGTCGCGGTGTTCGGCCTCGGCCAGAGGATCGCCGCCGTCGAGCGCCTCCACCCACACCAGGGTGGCGGGGGCGTTGTTCTGCCACGTGTGCGAGCGCGGTCCCACCGGCACCCCCTGCCGCGGCGTGTCATCCCGCAGCGGCAACTCCGCCAGCTGGCGGACCAGGTTGCCGTCCAGATCCCAGATCTCGATCGACTGCGGAAACGCCCACGAACCAATGAAGTAGGAAAACGGCCGCCGGGTGCGGGTCACCAGCAGGTGGCGGCCGTCGGGCGACGGGCTGGCATCGCGGTGGAGATCCGGTCCGCCGATCTCCCTGAGGGCTCCGGTGTCGCTGTCGAGGATCGCCAGTTGCACCTGGAAATAATGCTCGAACAGGGCCTCGTCATGGGGATCGCCCAGCATGTCTTGAAACGTCAGGATCGGTGCGCTGCGTTCCGCGGTCTCCTGCACCACCGGGCCCGGCGGGGTGGCCGGCGCCTCCGGTGCCGGTCCCGGATTCTCCGGCACCAGGCCGGCCACCAGCGTGCGGCTGTCGCTCAGCCAGGCAAACCCGGGCCCGTAAACGCCGTTCAACGGGCGCCCGGTCAGCCGCCGGGTGTCGCCGTCATCGACCACGTGCAACCATAGCTCGACCCGGTCCGGCCGCGTCAGGGTGAACGCGAAGCGCGAGCCGTCCGGGGCCCATGACGGCACGCCGACATTGGCATCGTCGGGCAGGTCGATTGCCCGGTCGGCGCCGTCCACCAGCGACTTCAAGGCCAGCCCCGAATACCGGCGCGGGCCGTGCGGGGCGCGATTCGCCGGGTTGATCCGGCTGCCCGCCAGCCGCAGCATCGGGGCCGCCAGATCCTCCAGCGGCGGCAGGGTCACCGGATCCAGCAGCACCATCCATCGCCGCTGGGGATCGATTTGCACCGCCGGCAACGCCGGGGCGTCGAGGATGTCCACTATCTCCTGTGGCGGCTTGCGGAAGGCGGGTGCATCCTCGACGACCGCCGCCGGCGCGCCGGTGCCGGGCGATCCCGGTTGGTCGGCGCGCGCCATCGGCGCCAGCACCATGCCCGGCAACGCCAGCGCCGCCAGCGCCGCCAGCCGGGCGAAAGGCTGGCGCTGGGTCCGCGTGTTCACCGCGCCGCGGCCGGCGGGTGCGGTCAACTGGGGGACGGACGAGGCCGGCGGCGCGGGATGGAACGGGTGGAGCGACGACATGGGCAGACGATTGTTGCGGTTCGCAGGGACCAGCGGGCGCAGAATGGCACGGCGTCGGCCGGTGCGATACCCTGGCTTTCGAGAAATATCCGCACACCCGGCCCGAGGTGAGGCGAAGATCTTTGCCGCCCGGGAGGCCGGACAAGAGTCCACTTTCCGGTTTGTGCTGCCGCGACTGTCCCTCTATGCTGGCCGCCCCGCGACCTGGCCGGACCGCCCGCCGTCGCGCTGGCAACCGCCCGACATGAGCGTCTCCGACCATTTCACCATCTGGGACTGGGCCGTGGTCATCGGCTACCTGCTGCTGTGCACCTGGGTGGGGCACCGGTTGCGCGGGCAGCAGGCCACCATCCGCGACTTCTTTCTCGGCGGCCGCTCGCTGCCGTGGCCGGCGGTCAGCGGCTCGATCATCGCCACCGAGATCAGCGGGGTCACGTTCATCGGGGTGCCTGGCATGCTGTTCTACCTCCATTTGGGGGACATGACCTACCTGCAGTGGGCCATAGGATCGATGATCGGCCGCATCCTGGTTGGGATCTTCTTTGTGCGGGTCTACTACGAGCAGCAGATCTACAGTCCCTACGACTACATGGGGCGGCGACTCGGCAACCCCATCAAGGTGCTGGCCACGGTGCTGTTCACGGTCGGTTCCATTCTCGGCCAGAGCGTGCGGGTGTTGGTGGCCGCCCTGCCGCTGCGGGTGGTCACCGACCTGCCGCTGGCCTGGTGCATTGTCATCATCGGCCTGTTCGCCGTCGGCTGGACCCTGATGGGCGGCATGCGCACGGTCATCTGGACCGATGTCATGCAGTTCTTCCTGTTCACCTTCGGAGGAATCCTGGCGCTGGTCTGGATCATCGGCGGGCTGCAGGGAGGTTTCGCCGAGTTCATCGCCACCGGATCGCAGTTCGACCGCTTCGACTTTCTCAACACCGAACTCCGGGCCGATCTGGAGTTTACCCTGTGGGTGGCCCTGCTGGCGGTGCCGTTCCAGAACCTCGCCATGTTCGGGGTTGACCAGCTCAACGCCCAGCGCATGTTCTGCTGCCGGAATGCCTCGGCCGCGCGCAAGGCGCTGATCGCCAGCTGCGCCGGCCAGGTGCTGGCGCTGCTGATGCTGCTGGTGGGAACCGCCCTGGTGGTGCATTATCACAACAACCCGTTCACCCCCGAGGAGGCGCGGGTGGTGTTCCCGGTCGACCGCTCCCTGTCCGGGGATGAGGCGCAGGC
>SKLO01000032.1 GCA_007123195.1 Verrucomicrobiales bacterium
CACCGACCACCGACCACCGACCACCGACCACCGACCACCGACCACCGACCACCGACCACCGACCACCGACCACCGACCACCGACCACCGACCACCGACCACCGACCACTGACCACTGACCACTGACTCACTGACTCACTGACTCACTGACTCACTGACTCACTCCTCCTCAAACCACGCCTGCCCGTCCTCATCGACGCCGGCGCGGAACACGTGACCGCCCGCCCGTATGGTCAGTTCGCCCCCCTGCCAGTCCTGCCACACCAGCGACTCCTCCAGCGGTTGATCGGGGTCGGCCGGGCCGTAGGCGCGTTGCTGGACGGGATCGTCCCACACCCGCTCACGGCCGTCGCGCCAGACCTTGCGGAACTGCCAGTTCTCGGCCCACTGAACCCGCAGCCGCGGGCCTGTGACGCCGGAGAAGGCGGCGCCACCCTTGTCAATCCCGTCCAGCTCAAGGTTCACTTGCCGGGCGGCGGCGATAAAATTCTCCGACCCCATGTCGTCGTGCTCGCAGATCTCGATCGCGAACCCGTAGAAACCGTCGTTCTCGCGATCGGACCGCAACACCTGCATGCCGGGCCAGCGCGGGTGCTCGGTGATCTCGCCGCTGCGGCGGTCCTCCTGGCGGCGCACCTGCAGTTCCCGGGTCAGCTCGCGGTCGCGTCCGGGGTGGGTGCTGTTGATCGGCCAGATCGCGATCGTGTGGCGTTCGGTTCGCAGGCTGGTGACCCGGCCGTGGCGCCCGACGTCGACCGACTCAGGCACGATCCACAGGTAGGGTTCGTCGGTAGGTTCGGTCAGGTAGATGGCGATGTTGCGGTTCTGGCCGACCACCGACCGCCCGGTCATGATGCCGTCGTCATACTGCGGGCTGCCGATGCGCAGCGGGTTGGAGCAGGGCGCGACGAGGATTTGTTCGGCGCCGCGTTCGGTGCACCAGGAGAGGATCTTGAAGCCGTTGATGTCGGGGTTCTGGGTGCCGCGTGCGAGGGTGCCGAACTGGAAGCTGCGGCTGAAGTAATGGGTCTCGCGGAACTCCGGCGGCGCCTCGTGCCAGTCGTCCGACACCGCCCACACGGGCTTGTTGGCGATGATCTCGCGCGGCCGCTCGAAGTCCTTGCGCGCCAGCGCCACAACGGCGGCCGGCGGCCGGTAGCGGCTGGTGATCACGTGTACCGCGTCCGGCTCGTGGTCGTCCGGGAACAACGGACTGTCGCCGAACCACTGCCACATCAGGTAGGCGGCGCTGCCGCGCAACGGCACCGGATGGTTGTAGTCGCGACGGTTGGGCCCGTTGTAGTTGCCGCGCCAGTATTTCAGCGCGCCTGCCGCCGCCATCCAGTCGATGCCGGCCTTGGCCAGCGCCGCCACCTCCGGATCTCTGGCAAAGTCATACAGGTTGAGCAGCGGCACGATGCTGTGGCCGAGGTAATTCTCGGAATCCCACTCGCCCATGCCGACGTGATACAGGCCGGCGATGAACTGCACCAGCTTGTCGCGGTAGAGGTCGCGCACCTCCTCGTTGCCGGCGGCCTCGGCCATCAGGTAGACCGAGGTGTCGCGCATCAGCCGCAGGTTGTCGGTGTTGCGCACGTCGACCCAGGAGTTGAAGTGGCGCGGCGTCCAGCCGCCCGAAAGACCTTCGTAGGCGTAGTGCGGCCGTCGCAGCGGGTCCTGCTCGGTCCAGAGCCGGCCGGCCTCGAGCATGCGCCGGCGGTAGTCGTCCTCCATCAGGTGGCCGAACAGGAACAGCTTGCGCATCTGGTGCTTGATGGTGAAGCACGGGTAAAGGTCGATGCCGAGCGTGTGCCGGTTCCATTCGTCGGCGTTGGCATCCTCCTCCTGCAGGAACTTCATCGCCGGTTCGACATGGCCGCCGAGCACCGAGATCATGGCCAGGCCGTAGGAGCGCTTCTCGTTTTCAAAGAAGGTGCCGCCGTAACCGCGCTCGCGCGCCTCGGCCTCGATCACGCGGTCGGCGCGCTGCTGGAACTCTCGTTCCCACTCGTCGGTCCAGGATTGGTTGCGCAGCTCCGGCCCGCGCTCCGGCAGAACGGCACCGGCCAGCGGGTCCGGCAGCTCGGCGCGCACCGGGGCCGCGGCCATGGCCAGTCCCAGCAGCAGCAGCGGCAGCCCGGACGAACAGCGGCTCGGACCAGCGGCGCCGGGCCGGATGGTCCACGCCGGTCGGGTGAACGGCTTGGACGGGATGGACGGCACGGACGGCGTGGCACGGACGGGGTCTGGCGGGACAGGCATGATGGACAATACGCCATCACCCGGGACGTCTTGCAAACCCGATCCGCAGGTCGACGGCGCTCAGCCTTCCTCCATCGCCTCGCCGGACCCGGTGGTGGCCCAGACCCGATAGCGCACCTCGACCCCCTCGGGCGCATACACCACCACCGGCAGGCGGCTGTTGTAGCGCACCAGCCTGGGCTCGCCGCCAAGGGCGACGAAGCGCTCGACCTTGGGTTCGTTGGGATCGACCGCGATCATCGTTCCGGCCATCGGGCCGAGTTCGCTCACGACATACATGGTGTAGCCCCAGCCCTCGATGGTTTCCTCGGTGATCTCGCCGCCAAAGAAATACTGGTTCCGGCCGTCGGTTTCGACCGTCTTGCCGGCGATCAGTTCGATCTTGAACAGGCCCTCATCCTCCTGCTCGGGCACGGCCAGCACATGGCGCACCATGCCGTCGTCGGCCTCGGGGAACGCCTTGAGTTCGTCGTCGGCGCGCAGCCCCCCAAAGGGCGTGATCGCCAGCCAGAACACGGAGGCAAGGCCGCCGGCGAAGGCGGTGGATGTGCGGGTTAATGAGGTCATGGCCGATTGGGACAACGTCAGTCGCGGGAATGTTGAACGGAATCGCGGGTTGGATGGTGGAGACCAGGGATGGGGCCTCCGCGGGATGGGTGCCTCGGCCCCAGCGGCCCGGCCACGCTACCAGACTCATCCCGCGGCGAAACCGCGTGGCGAAACCGCGTGGCGTGGCCGGGTCCCACCAACAGGGTCAGCGAAAACCAGTGGCGCGCCCTAAAACATGCCACTAAAACATGCCAGGCATACAGTTGACAGCCGGTGCGGCGGTGGTAGGATGGTGGGATGAGCGAGCGATCCAAGTCGATGAACACGAAGGAGAACAAGAAGCTGGACCCGGTGGAGCTGGCGGGG
>SKLO01000342.1 GCA_007123195.1 Verrucomicrobiales bacterium
CCACGGCCAGGAGGGCAAAACCCTGGCCGTTGCCCTGCCACGGCAGCAGGAGGGTGGCCGCCAGCATCAGGCCGAACACAAACCGCGCCCAGATCAGCCACCCGCGGCGCGACGGCTCGGGCAGGTGGTCGAGCAGGCGCCAGCGTTGCGCCAGCGTCAGCACGGTCAGCACCAGCAGGGCGGCGGCAAGACCGCCCAGGTGAGCCGGTTGCGGCCACGGCGGCAGCGGCGGGTTGCCACCCCAGGCGTAGCGCACCGCCACCGGATGCCATTCCAGCCACGCCAGCCAGGGCATCACCACGGTCAGCAGCAGGGCCATCGCCAGCGGCAGCCAGATGGATCGCTCGCGACGCAGCAGCCACAGCAGGCCGAAGCCTTGCAAGGCCACCGCCGGGGCCTGGAGCGAACCGCCGACGGTATCGATGATCCACAGGCACAACAGCGCCGAGGCCTTGAGGATGAGCGCGGGGAACACCGCCGCCGCGGCGCCCCGGGCCTGTTCCCCGCCGGGCACCGTGGCCTTGAGTCGCCACGCCAACGCCAGCCACAACAGGGTGAACGAGAGAAAAAACCAGCCGGCGTGGTCGGGGTGGAAGCGCACAAACGCCAGCAACCCAAGCGCGCTGGCGGCGCTGCTGTTGAGCAGGCACCAACCGGCGGCAAACGGCGGCGCCGACCCCGGACCGCCCGCGGCCCCGGGCACCAGGCTGCGCTGGCAGCTGATTCCCAGCACCGCCGCCAACCCCAGCAGCCATGCCAGCAGGGTGCCGGCGCCTGGCGGGTCATGCGGCCAAACCAGCATCACCAGCAGCGCCATGCCGGTGTAGGAACCGGCCAGCGCCACCGCCCGCGCGGTGTGCCAGTGAAACCTCGCCTGCAGCACGCAGGCGGTCAGCGCCAGCACCAGCAGACCGCCGAGACTCCATGGTTGCAACCCGTGGGCCTGAGCGAACCAGCAGGCCACGTAACCGAACCCGATCGCCATCGTGCCAACCGGCTCCGACCGTCGCCACAAAGCGAACCCGAGGATGCCCGCGACCCCCAGCATCTGCACCATGGTGCCGACCAGCGCATTGTCGATCACCTTCAGCGCCGGCAGCGCGGCGGCGCCATAACAGGTGAAAAACAGCAGCGCCAGGCCACCTCCGGTCAACACCTGACCGAACCTGGCCAGCGTGCGTTCCTGCCACAAACCGACCCCGGTGACCGCGATCGCCACCGCCAGCAACTGCGCCAGCCGCAGCCACGGACCGGTGGTCTGGCTGACGTAGACGCCGAAGAACACCGCTGCGATGATGCCGAGCAGCATGCCGATCCGGGTGACCCACCAGGCTGCGGCCACCGCCTCGCCGACCTCGCCGGGCCGGGGCGGCTGCAATCCGAACGCGTCCAGCAACCGGCCCCACGGGATCGATTCGGTGGCGGGTGACGGTTTGCCCGGCAGCGGAGGAGGGGCTGGGGGAGACGACGGCGTTTCGGTCGGGGCCGGGCCGCGGGAGGTGACGGGCGCGTTTGGCGGCGGCGGTGAGGGCGGTCGTTTGGCGGCTTCCAGCGCGCCACGCCACGATTCGGGCTGGTTGCGCGGAGCAGGGCGGGCCGACGGGTCAGCGGGTTCCACCGCGCCGGCCACCGGGACCACAGGTGCCGGGTCCGGGGGGATCGTCGGCACGGCTTCGGCTTCGGGTGCGGCATCCGTCCCCTCTGCCACCGCGGGCGGGACCGTTTCCGGGTCGGTCGGTGCCCCAGCGTCCGCGTCCCCGTCCTGGTCGCCCGCGCCGGCCTGCGAACGCTGTCGGCGCTCGACCCAGGCGATTTGGGCGCGCAGGCCGTCGACCGATTTGCGCAGTTGCTCGGCCTGCTCCTTCGCCTTCCGACCGCGATCGAGCGCGGTCAACGTCAGCAACAGCAGGAACAGGGGCCCGGCCAGCAGATAGAGAGCCAGGAGAATCAGCAGGGCGTCCACGATGGTGTCAAACCGCGGCGGCGGCCGGGGCACGCCGGAGGGTGGGGGCTCGTATTTGGTCCGGTCAATCGCTGGCGCGCGGCGCCATTGCCGCGGCCGGCTGGGTCAGGAAATCAGCCCAGGCAGCCATGGTAGCTCATCAGGCGCGGGTGGGCGAGGCCGGATCAGCGGCGATTGTCGGCGTCCGGCCGGCCCCGCAGTTTTTTCAGGTCGCCGCGGCGCCGCTTTTGTTCGATCCGGCGTTTGACCTTGGCGGCGCTGGGTTTGCGGTGGCGCGCGCGCTGCACGGCGCGGCGGCGGTCGCGTTCGAGCCGGGCGGTTTTGCGGCGCGCCTCCAGTTCCTCGCACAATCGCACCCTCGCCAGCCGCCGGTTGTCGTCGCGGCTGCGGGTTTCCTGGCACTTGATCTCGATGCCGCTGGGCGGGTGGTGCAGTTGCACGCAGCTGGCGGTCTTGTTGATCTTCTGCCCGCCGCTGCCGGTGCCAAGGATGAACCGCTCCACCAGGTCGGCCTCGCGCACTTCCAGCGCGGCCATGCGGGCTTGCAGTTCGGGATCGTCGAAGCTCATGACATTCAGGGCGGAGGAAAATCCTGCGGCCCGGCGCTGGTGCCCGTCCGCATGGTCAATCTACCACAGGCGGCGCCGGGGCCGCAACGCAGCGATTTTTCGGTTGTCAATCGGGCCCCGGCCGGTTATAGCTGAGGTTCCGCCACCGCTTGAACGCGGTGGCGCAGCGGGCGCGATTAGCTCAGTGGTAGAGCACTTGCTTCACACGCAAGGGGTCGCTGGTTCAAACCCAGCATCGCGCACCATCCTCCCAAGGTCTCATGGGATCCCTCCTTCCCATGCCATTTTCCCGCTGCCATCTGCCGGATGGCATCCATGCAGGTCAATCCGGGTCAGACGGCGCGCCGGGGAGCGGCGGGGTGGATGGATGAAGCTGTCCAGCGGCGGCAGCCCCGTAGGTTGAATTGGCGCAATTCGACCTGCTGTGCGTGATGCGCGCACGCCGGAACCGGGACCACGTTGAGGGTTTCATTCGCCGGGGGCGAAAGGAGCCGTGAAGGAAGCGGACGCAGGGAACGAGCGACGCGCCCCCCGGTCGAATTGCTGCAATTCAACCTACGGTCTTTGCGCTCGCGAGGCCGTGGTGAGGCGGGGTGTTGGTGTGCTGAGTGGGCGGGAGCCGTTGGCCTGACCCTGTGCTGCGC
>SKLO01000164.1 GCA_007123195.1 Verrucomicrobiales bacterium
CCGCAGACAGCTGGTGAGATTGAACAAGGCCCACGACCGGGCCCGCCGGCCCCGGTCCGGCTCAGTTCCGGGCCCCGCCCATTTCCTTCAGCTTGCGTTGCAAGGTGCGGCGGCTGAGGCCAAGCACCTTGGCGGCCTCGCTGCGGTGTCCGTCACATAGGTCCAGCGCCCGCGCGATCAGCCGACGCTCCATCGCCTCGACGTTCAGGTCCTGCAACGGCAGACGGGCGGCCAGGTCATCGGCGCGCACGACCGCCGGCACCACCGCTTCGTCGCCGGCCGCGGCGACCTGACGGCTTCCGCGCAGCGACCGCCCGCCGCGCAGGCTTTCCGGCAGGTGCCGCGGGGTGATCTTGTCGGCGTTGCTCATCACCACGCCATGCTCGACCGCGGTGCGCAACTCGCGCACGTTGCCCGGCCAGTCGTAATCCAGCAGGCACTGCATCGCTTCCGGGCTGAGTTCCTTGAACGGCTTGCCGTTCTGCTCCGCCAGATCCTTGAGAAAGGACTGCACCATCAACGGGATGTCCTCCTTGCGCGTGCGCAGGGGCGGCATCAGGATGTGCACCACGTTGAGCCTGAAATACAGGTCCTCGCGGAAGCCGCCGTCCTCGACCATGCCAGCGAGGTCGCGGTTGGTGGCGGCGATCACCCTGACATTGACCTTGATCGGCGTGCTGCTGCCGACCCGCTCGATGGTCTGCTCCCCCAGCGCCCTCAGCAGCTTGACCTGGGTCGACGGGCTGATCTCGCCCAACTCGTCGAGGAACAAGGTGCCGCCGTCGGCCATTTCAAACCGGCCGATGCGCCGCTGGGTCGCGCCGGTGAACGCTCCGCGCTCGTGACCGAACAACTCGCTTTCCAGCAGTTCCGGCGACAGCGCGGCGCAGTGGACCGTGACCAGCTTGGCCTTCGGCCGGCCGCTGAGCTGGTGCAGGGCCTTGGCCACCAGCTCCTTGCCGGTGCCGCTCTCGCCCTGGATCAGGACGGTGGCCGAGGTCGGCGCCACCTGCTCGATGGTCTCGAACACCGGCTGCATGACCGACGACTTGCCGAGCAGTTGGCCGACCGCGGCGCGCTGCTCGATCTGCTGGCGCAGCTGCCGGTTCTCCTGCTCCACCCGGCGGCTTTGCAGGGCGCGCTTGATGAGGATTTCCAGCTCGTCAAGGTTGAGCGGCTTGGTGACGAAGTGGAACGCCCCGCGCTTCATGGCCTCGACCGCGGTATCGACCGAGCCATAGGCGGTCATCATGATGCACACCGGCGCCGGGGTGACCGCCTGGGCGTCCTCCAGCACCTTCATGCCATCGTCGCCGCCGAGCCGGAGGTCGGTGACCACGACATCGACCTGATCGTGCTTGAGCACCTCGAGAGCCTCTTCGCGGCCGGCCGCCACATACACGTCGAAGTCGTCCTCCAGCGCCTGCCGCAGGCCCTCGCGGGTGTGGCGTTCGTCGTCGACGATGAGAATCGTGGCTTGCATGGTTTCGTGCTTGGTCAGGGCCTGCGGGACCGGGAACGGGGACGTCCTGCCGCGCCAGCCCCCCCCGCGTGGGCGCGACTTGATCCGCCAGGTTCGCGCCCGTCCACGGCCTCCTCATTCCCCCCTGAGGACACGGACACTTCAGTCGCCGTCGCGCCGGCTTCCAGGTCAGGCCCGCTCGCGGATGCTGGTTCCCCGTCGCCCGCCTCCAGCAACCGCACCGCGCGCTGGAAACGCGGCAGGTGCATGGTCACCCGGGTGCCCTTGCCCTGCCGGCTCTGGATGCCGATCTCGCCGCCATGGTCGCGCACGATGCGGCGCACGATCAGCAGTCCGAGACCCGTGCCGCGGCTCTTGGTGGAAAAATACGGATCAAACGCGTGGCTCATGGTCTCGGCGCTCATGCCGGCGCCGTCGTCGCGCACGGTCAAGGTCACCTCGTAGTCGTTGAACTCCGTGCGCACCAGCAGTTCGCCGCCGGGATTCATCGCCTGCGAGGCATTGCGCAGCAGGTTGAACAACGCCTGCTTGATCTGCCCGGGATCGAGCTGCAGCAACGGCAGCGCCGAGTGCAGCTCCTGGGTCACGCGGATCTGGCGGTCGGCCAGCTCCGCCTCCATCACCCGCACCGCGGCCTGGGCCAGGTCATTGAGCTGCACCAGTTCCAACTTGGGCGGCTGCGGCCGGATCGCGCCGAGGAACTGCTCGATGATCAGGCTCAGGCGCTGGATCTCGCCGCGCGCGATCTCCATCACCGGCGCCACGGTGTCCTTCAACTCGGGATGGCGCTTGTCGATCTTGCGCTCGAGCAGCTGCAGGTGGATGCCGAGCGAGTTGAGCGGATTGCCCAGCTCGTGGGCAACCCCGGCAGCCAGCAGGGTCAAGGCGTTGAGTTGCTCCGACTCGATGGTCGCCGCCGCCGCCGCACGCGAACCGGTGATGTCGCGGATCAACATGACGTGACCAAGGTCCGAGTCGGGGTCGACCGGACTGACGTAGAAGTTGACGAACCGTTGGTCCGGATAGGTGATCTCAAGGTCGCGGCTGACCACGCCTTCGCCGGCCACCAGTTCCTGCCAGGACACTCCGCGCAGGTGGCGCTCGACCGACTCGCCGGTCCAGGCCTCGGGAGCGATGCCGAAAAACCCGGCCGCGGCGGTGTTGACGAAGCTGACCCGCCCCTCGGCATCGGTGACGATCACCCCCTCCTGCAGGGCTTCGAACACCTTTTCGAAAAAGCCCTTCTCGCGCACCAGCCGCATCACGTAGGCCTGCACCTCACCGGGATCGAGCTTGTCGAGACGGGCAATCAGCTTGTCGAGAAAGCCGGGGGTCATGGTATGCTGGCAATTGTCATGAATCCTTCACCTGATCCGGCGGCCGGGGCCGCCCATCCAACCTCCCAGCCCGGCGACCGCGGCGTGCGCGTGGTGTTCACCACCTTTCCCACCCTTGAGGTGGCGCGTCAAGTTGGCACACAACTGGTGGATCGACGCCTGGTGGCGTGCGTCAACCTGATCCCCTCGATCGAGTCGATCTACCGGTGGCAGGGAGCGGTGGAGCAGGATCGCGAGGTGCTGGCGGTGTGCAAGACCGCGGGCGACCGGCTCGACGAGTTGCGGCGGGCGCTGCTGGAGTTGCATCCGTATGACGTGCCCGAGTTGCTGGTGCTGGAGGTGACCGACGGCG
>SKLO01000264.1 GCA_007123195.1 Verrucomicrobiales bacterium
AGCGTTGCATGACCCAGGCCATGGCGCCGACGATTTTCTGCACGATGCCGAGGTAGAACAGCAGCGAGCTGAGAGCGGAGAAGAAGATGATGGAGGGCAGCACCTGGACCGCGAAGATGTAACCGAGGCCGCCGCCGCCGTCCTCGGCGAGTGGTCCGAACAGGAAGCGTGCGCCGGCCGAGCCGTGGTCGAGCAGGCGGATGACCAGGCCTGCGAACCATTGGAAAGCGTCGCGGAACCCTGGCACACGCAGCACCAGCACGGCCAGCAGCAGCTGCAGCAGGACACCCCCGGCGACCAGTCGCCACGGGATCTGGCGGCGGTTCTCGCTGATCAGCCAGGCCAGTCCGAGCAGGATGGCCAGCCCCAGCAGGCCGCGCCCGGTCCATGCCCAGGGGGAAGTGGATGCCAGCCAAAGCAGGTCGTTCATGGGGCTGGATATCGCAGCAGGCGTGCCGATTGTCCATGGCGATCCGGATCCAGCCGGGGGCTGCGGAAGGGCTGGTTGGGGGGCTTCGGGCCGCCGGGCGGCACGCGGATTGCGGGTTGGCGCGGTATCGGTGGCGGCGGGCAGGGCATTTCCTGCTTGCCTCAACGGCAGGCGGGGCCAATGTCCGGCCCGTTGAGATGATGGTGGCGGAGCCCGAACCGCCAGCGACGTGTCCCGGATCTCTTCTTGCATGCAAACCAGTCCAAATCCGCCTCAGGAGCAGCGCCTGCAGGGCACCCCGGTGTCGCCCGGCATCGCCTTGGGCACCGTGCGGCTGGTGTATCGGGCGTTTGCGGTGCCGTTTCCCCGACGCATCGCGCCCGAGGATCAGGCGCAGGAGGTGGCGCGGCTCGAGCGCGCGGTGGCGGCCACGCGGGAGCAGATTGAAACCCTGCAGCGGCGCATCGCCAGCCAGGCCGGCACCGAGCATGCGGAAATTTTCGATGCCCACCTGCTGGTGCTGGAGGATCGCACCATCCTGGACGAGGTGCTGCGACGGCTGCGCAGCGAGCACCTCAACGTGGAGCACCTGTATCACGAGGTGATGCGGCGTTACATGGACTCGCTGCGGCGGATCGATGATCCCTACCTGCGCGAGCGGGTGATTGACATCGAGGACGTCACCCACCGGATGATCCGCAACCTGCGCGGCGACGGTCAGGCAGGGGTCCGCCGGAGCGGCAAGCACATCCTGGTGGGTTATGACCTGACCCCGTCCGACACGGCGGTGCTGGAGCCCGGCGAGGTGCTTGGGTTTGCCACCGAGGTGGGCAGCCCGACCTCGCACACTGCGATCATGGCGCGGTCGATGAACATTCCCGCGGTGGTGGGGCTGACCGGGTTGCGGCGGCAGTTGCAGCCGGGTCAGGAGGTGTTGATCGACGGCATGGAGGGGCTGGTGATCCTCAATCCGAGCGAACCGACCCGGCGCGAGTATGAGGAGAAGCAGCGTGAGCGGGCCGAATTGGATCACAAACTGGCCACGTTGCGGGACAAGCCCGCGGAAACCAAGGACGGGCGTCGTTACACCCTGTCGGCCAACATTGAATTCAACCATGAACTCGACCTTGCCCGGGAAAGCGGAGCCGCCGGGGTGGGCCTTTATCGCACCGAGTTCGGATTCCTCAACGACCCGGATGCGGGCGAGGATGTGATGGCGCAGATCTACACCGAGGCGGTGCAGCAGCTGGCGCCGGAAGCGGTGATCTTCCGCACGCTCGACGTGGGGGGTGACAAGATCCTGCCGGAATCGCAGGTGGCCGACGACCCCAATCCATTCCTCGGCTGGCGCGGGATCCGGGTGTCGTTGCAGGAACCGGTGGCCTTCCGCCGCCAGTTGCGGGCGATCCTGCGGGCGGCGGCGCACGGCCGGGTGGGCATCATGTTTCCGATGGTCAGCGACATCCACGAGGTGCGCGAGGCCCGGCGCGCGGTCGAGGCCTGTGCCGCGGAGCTGGAGGCCGAGGGCGTGCCGGTCGGTCGCGATCTCGAGCTGGGGGTGATGATCGAGGTCCCCAGCGCGGCCTTGTGCGCGGACGTGCTGGCCGCGGAGGTGGATTTCTTCAGCATCGGCACCAACGACCTGGTGCAATACACGCTGGCGGTCGACCGGCTCAACGAGCGGGTGGCGCATCTTTACCGGGCCACCCATCCAAGTGTGCTGCAGCTGATGAAGCTGGTGGTGGAGGCGGGTCATCGCCACGGCATCTGGGTGGGCGTGTGCGGTGAGATGGCGGGCGACCTCGATCTGGTGCCGCTGATGGTGGGGCTGGGACTGGACGAGCTGAGCGTGGCGGCCGGCCAGCTGCCGCGGGTCAAGCATGCGATGCGCTGCCTGCACTACGCCCAGTGCAGCGAGTTGGTGGAAAATGCGCTGCGTTGCGGAGACGTGGATCTGATCGCCCGCATGACTCATGAAACCGCGCGCGCGGCTTATCCCGAGCTGTATTGAGATCAACATGCCCGCCACGCCGGGCCGGGGGGCATTTGGCGGGGCGAATTCGTTTGACTGTCCGGCCGTCGCGCCTGACCGAGTGCTCCATGGGTCGTTGGATGCTGTTGTTGACCGGTTGCCTTCTGTTGGTGGCGCCGTTGCCGCTGCAGGCGATCTTCCCGTGGCGCAGCAGCGGCGAGCCGCAGGTGCGCGAGGCGGCCCAGCTGGCGATCGGTGCCAGCGACCTGACCGTCAGCCCGGCGGGTTCCCTGATCGTGGCCATGCAGGGGCTGTTCCGGCCGCCTGACCGGCTGATCGAGCTGACCCGTGACCGGACCTTTGAGCCCTACCCGACCCCCCTCATCGGACGCAACCTCGATGGCGCCCCGATCCAGCTGGACTCGGTGCAGTCGGTGCAGGTGGACGGCGGAGGGGTGGTGTGGATTCTCGACAACGGCCGCCGCAGCGACACGCCGCCGCAGCTGGTGGGTTGGGACCACCGTCAGGAAAAGCTGCACCGGGTGATTCCCCTGGTCGGGGCCGCGTTGCGGCCGGGATCGATCCTCGAGCAACTGGCGGTCGACGGTTCCGAGCCGTTCGCCTACATCGCCGACCCGGCCTCAGGACCCGACGCCGCGCTATTGGTGGTCAATCTGGAATCCGGTTTGGTACGGCGGGTGTTGCAGGGGGATTACTCGGTGACGCCCAACCCGGCGGTGCGGGTGGTGGTGGGTGGCCAGGAACTGCAGGTGCGGCGGCTTGACGGCACGGAACTGGTGCCATCGGCGGGGATCCACCCGCTGGCGCTGGACCGCCGCAGTGACTACCTTTACTACGGCCCCATGCAGGGCAACATGCTCTACCGCATCGCCACCGAGCACCTGCGCAACGAGCAGTTGGCGGCGGCCGATCTGGCATCGCAGGTCGAGCGCTATGCGCCGCGTCCGCCGGCGACCTCGATCACGCTCGACAACCGCGGCAACGTTTATGTGGGGGATTTGGCCGCCAACGCCATTGGCATCATCCATGCCAGCGACAAGCAATACCGGATCCACGTGAGCGACCCGCGGTTCCAGTGGCCGCACGGGTTGTGTTTCGGCGCTGATGGCGACCTGTATTTCACCGCCAGCCAGTTGCACCTGAGCGCGCCTTACAACCGTGGCGAGGATCGTTCGCTGCGGCCGTTCTTCGTGTTCAGCGCCGAGGCGCTGGCGGCGGGCACGCCGGGGCGGTGAGGCCCGGGCATCCTGTGGTGCCGGTGGGCGGCTCACCCGGCCGGATTGGACCGGCCGGTCCGCGGTTTCACCAGTTCTTGATCCACGAGGGATCGTCGTTGGTGCCGGCGTCGCTGGTTTGGCCGGGGGTGTCGGCGTCGGCCACCGACCACAGGTCATAGGTGGGGTTGCGGGTGGAGTCGGGGTTGTTGGGGTCGTAGCGCACGTAGAGGAACGGCTGGCCGAATCCGTCGACCATGCTGAACACGTTGGTGGCGAACTCGCGGTAGGCGCTGGGGTTGAGTTCGGCGATGCCGCGCCGGGCTTCCTCGGCGGTGAACTCGCCGTTGGACGGGGTGCCACCCTGGACGATGTGGTCGTCGCCGTCGCCGGAAATGGCCTGGTAGAGGGCGGCGGCGGGGCCGTATTCAAACTGGACCCCGCTGATGGTGGTGGTGGCACCCTGATTCCGCAACACCGCGGGGTATTCCCCGTATTCGTGGTAGTAGGACTCCAGCGAGGTGCGGATGAATTCCAGCCGCGCCCGGGTCTCGTTGCGGTTGGCGTTCTTGGTGGCGTAGCCGAACCCGCCGATGCTGATGGCGGCGAGCACGGCGATGATGGCGATGACGACCATCAGTTCGATCAAGGTGAAGCCGGCGGGAGCCGGTCGCGCCGAGAGCGGGATGTGGCGAGGCTGTATATTCATTGTAGTTACCGCATCATAGGATGCCCCGGCATGATGGTCGAGCACAAAGTGGTCTGGTCGGGAATTCTGCGGCGCTGGAGCAGGGGGGTGTTGAGGGGCCAGGGGGACGGGCCGGTGAACTGGTCTGTGCAGGCGGTCGGGAGGGTCCGGTTTGAGTGGTCCTGGTCCGGTCCCGGTTGCCCTGCCCGTTGCCTGGGCGCCCGCCCTGCCGGCCTGGGGCCGGCAGGGCGGGTCACTGGACCGGCGGCGCGGGGCGGAGTCGGCGCAGCGGGCTGGAACAGGTCAGGCGTTCAGCTCCTGAATGATCTTGATGAGCGGCAGGAACAGGGCCAGCACGATGGTACCGACGACCACGGCCAGGACCACGATCATGATCGGTTCGAGCATGGCGGTCATGGCGGACACGGCGTTGTCGACCTCGTCGTCGTAGACGTCGGCGATCTTGAGCAGCATTTCCGGCAGTTGACCTGTCTCCTCGCCGACGTCGATCATGGAGATGACCATGGGCGGGAACACCTTGCTTGACTCCATCGGGGCCACGATCGATTCACCCTCCTTGACGGCGTCGTGGACCTTGCTGATGGCGTTGGCGATGATGACGTTGCCGGCGGTCTCACGGGTGATGTTGAGGGCTTGGAGGATCGGCACGCCGGAGGTGACGAGGGTGCCGAGGGTGCGGGAGAAGCGGGCGATGGCGCTTTTGAGCTGGACATCGCCGAACACCGGCAGCATCAGCTTGACCTTGTCGATGACCTGTCTGCCGCCGGCGGTATTGGCCATGAGTTTCCAGCCGATGACGGCGACGGCGACCACGGCGAACAGGATGTAGATCTTGTCCTTGAGCAGGGTGGAGAAGCCGATGACGAACTGGGTGATGCCGGGCAGTTTGTCGGCCGAGCCGAGCATGTCCTCGAAGATCTTCTCGAAGCGGGGCACGATGACGACCATGAGGAAGATCATGATGGCCGTGGCGATGAACATGACGATCACCGGGTAGACCATGGCGGCGATGATCTTGTTCTTGAGCTTCTGGGCCTTCTCCTGATATTCGGCGAGGCGGTTGAGCACGACTTCGAGCACACCGCCGAGTTCGCCGGCCTTGACCATGTTGACGTAGAGCTTGTTGAAGATCTTGGGGAATTGGGCCAGTGACTCGGAGAAGGTGGAGCCGGACTGGACCGAGTCGGCCAGCGAGTTGATGGTGCGCTTGAGGATTGGGTTGGGCTCCTGCTTGCCGAGCACGGTGAGGCCCCGCAGCAGCGGCAGGCCGGAGTCGATCAGGGTGGCCAGCTGGCGGGTGAAGATCATCAGCACCTTGCTCTTGATCTTGCCGCCGGCCTTGCCGCTGGCGGTCTTGGTCTTGCCCTTGGAGCGGGCGGCCGTGCGGCTGCGTTTCTTGATGGAGCCGGTGTCTCCCTTGCCCTCCTCGACAAGCTGGGTCGGGTAGTAGCCGGACCGGCGCAGCTGTTCGGAGGCGGAGGCCTGGGTGTCGGCTTCGATGACCCCGACACTTTCCTGACCGTTGGAGTCGAGGGCGACGTAGTGGAAATTGGGCATATGAGCAGGTGGTTGAGAGCGGTTGGCCGCCACGACGAACGGCCGCCAACGCGGCTGGCGCGGTTCGTTTTACCGGGATCAACCGGCGTTGTCGATCATTAAATCAAAAAAGTCACTGCAGTTGCAATCCCTGAATGCGGTTTCGGGGCGGAAATTTCATCAGGTGTATTTCAGGACCTCCTCGATGGTGGTCTTGCCTGAGTAGATATTGCGCAGGCCGTCCTCGCGGAGGCCGATCATGCCCATCTCGATGGCCTTGTGGCGGATTTTGAGCGAGGGCGCCCGCTGGGTGATCAGCTCGCGGATGGCGTCGTTCATGTCAAGCAGCTCGTAGAGGCCGGTGCGGCCCTTGTAGCCGGTCTGGCTGCAGGATTCGCAGCCGGCGCCGGTGTAGAACTCCTTGTCGCCGACGTCGGCCGGCGACAGCCCGAGCTGGAGCAGGATCGACTCGGTGGGCTGGTAGGCGGTGCGGCAATCCTTGCAGATGGTGCGGAGCAGTCGCTGGGCCAGCACCCCCTCGAGGGTGGCGGCGACGAGGAAGGGTTCGGTGCCCATGTCGACCAGACGGGTGACGGCGCCCGGGGCGTCGTTGGTGTGCAGGGTGGAGAACACCAGGTGGCCGGTGAGCGAGGCCTGGATGGCGATCTGGGCGGTTTCGAGGTCGCGCATCTCCCCGACCATGATCTTGTCCGGGTCCTGGCGCAGGAAGGCCCGCAGCACGCGTGAGAAGGTCAGGCCGATGGCATCGTTCACGGGCACCTGGATGATGCCGTCGACGTCGTATTCCACCGGGTCCTCGGCGGTGAGGATCTTGACGTCGACGGTGTTCACCCTGCGCAGGGAGGCGTAGAGCGTGGTGGTCTTGCCGGCGCCGGTGGGTCCGGTGCAGATGAAGATGCCGTTGGGCTTGGACACGGTGTCCTCGATGTAGGCCTTGAGGTCGGGGGGCATGCCGAGGTCCTCGAGGTCGAGATCGATGGATGACCGGTCGAGCACCCGCAGCACCACGCTCTCGCCGTGCTGGATGGGCAGCGAGGAGACCCGCATGTCGACCGAGCGGCCGTCGACCTCCTTCATGATGCGGCCGTCCTGGGGCACCCGGCGTTCGGCGATGTTCATGTTGGACATCACCTTGATGCGGGAAATGATCGAGTCCTTGAGGTGCAGCGGCGGCGGCGCCATCTCGTAGAGGGAGCCGTCGACCCGGTAGCGGATGCGGAAGTCGTGCTCGAACGGCTCGAAGTGGATGTCGGAGGCCTTTTCCTTGATGGCCTGGTAGAGCACCAGGTCGACGTAGCGGATGATCGGCGCCGAGTTGGCCTCCTGTTCGAGCGCCTTGACGTCGAGTTCCTCGCCTTCGGTGCCGGCGCTGATGCCCAACTGGTTGAGCATCTCGTCCATCGAGTCGCTGTCGCCGCCGTAGTGCTCGGAGATGAGGTTCTCGATCTGCTCGCTGCGAGCGACCACCGGCAGCACGGGTTTGCCGAGGGCGAACCGGAGGTCCTCCAGCACCTGTGGGTCCAGCGGGTCGACCAGGGCCACCTGGAGTCCGTCGGCGCCGTAGTGGACGGGCAGGGCGCCGTGCAGGCGGGCCATGCCGGCGGGAATCACCGCCAGCAGTTCCTTGGGCGGTTCAAAGCCGCTGAGGTCGAGGTATTCGGCGCCGATTTCGTCGGCGATGGTGGCGTAAAACTGGTCGATGTTCTCGACCACGCCGTAGTCCTCGAGGGCACGGGCGATGGTTTTGCCGCCCTGTTCGGCGATGATCTTGATGTCATCGGCCTGGTCCTTGTCGATGAGGCCGCGGCCGATGAAGGTTTCGAGAATCTGGTCCTGGTTCATACGGGTGTCGCGGCCGGGCCGCGGAAGGTGAAAGTCGGGTGAGGAGGCCGGTGGTGGTTGGCGGGTCGTGTGGCCGGCGCACCGGGTCTGGCGGTCGCGTCGGGGTCAGCCTTCATATCCCATGGAAACCTTGATGACCTCCATGCCGGTCGTCATGCCGGCCATGACCTTGCGGATGCCATCGTCGCGAAGGGTGCGCATGCCGAGTTCGCGCGCGCGGCGGCGCAGCTGCGGGGTCGAGAGTTCCTCGTTGATCATCGACCGCACCTCGTCGTCGATTTTGAAGATCTCGATCACGCTGAGGCGACCTTTGTAACCGGTTCCGCGGCACTTGTCGCAACCCTTCGGCCCCATGATGGTGGCGTCGTCCATCTGGTCGGCTTCGAGCTTGAGGGCGCGCAGTTCCTTGTCGGTGAGCACCGCCGGCTGCTTGCAGTCCGGGCAGAGGCGGCGAACAAGCCGCTGGGCCTCGATGGCTCGGACCGAGGAGGCGATGAGGAAACGCTTGACGCCGATGTCGGCCAGGCGTGCGACCGCCGAGGGGGCGTCATTGGTGTGGAGGGTGGAGAACACGAGGTGGCCGGTGAGCGAGGCGTTGATGGCGATCGAGGCGGTCTCAAGGTCGCGGATCTCACCGATCATGATGATGTTCGGTGCCTGCCGCAGGATCGACCGCAGGGCGGCGGCGAAGCTCATGCCGACGTCCTCCTTGACCTGCACCTGGTTGATGCCGGACAGCTGATACTCGACCGGATCCTCGACCGTGATGATCTTGCGGTCGGGCTTGTTGATGGTGTTGAGGCAGGCGTAGAGGGTGGTGGTCTTGCCGGAGCCGGTGGGTCCGGTGACCAGGATGATGCCGTCGGGCAGGCGGATCATCTGGTCCATCACCTCCTGGTCGTCGGACAGGAATCCGAGGTCGGCCAGGCCCAGCGCCAGGCTGGACTTGTCGAGGATCCGCATGACCACGCTCTCGCCGTTGTTGGTGGGCACGGTGGAAACCCGCAAGTCGAGTTCGCGGTCGCCGGCGTGGACCTGGATACGTCCGTCCTGCGGCACGCGTTTTTCGTCGATGCTCATGCTGCCGGTCATGATCTTGATCCGGCTCATGATGGCGGCGTGGAGCTTGCGCGGGTAGTGGTCGACGTCGTGAAGGACGCCGTCGATCCGGTAGCGCAGCCGCAGGTCGCGCTCAAGCGGCTCGATGTGGATATCACTGGCCCGTGCGCGGAAGGCCTCCAGCAGCATCTGTGAAACCATCTTGATCACCGGCGCGTCGTCGGCGGTGACCGAATCCTTGTCCTCGCCGCTGATGGAGATCGCTTCCCCGCTGCCGCCGCCGAGGATGTCGGCGGCGTCCTCGGCGGAGCCGTAGCACTGGACGAACAGGGCGCGGATGGCGCTGGGGGTGGCGCAGACGAAGTCGAGGTCGTGGCGCAGCACGTGCGGCAGCGAATCGAGGGTCTCGAAGTCGAGCGGGTCGCTGATGGCGATCCTCAGGCGGCCGTGGTCGAAGTCGACCGGGGCGATCTTGTAGCGGCGGGCGACGTCGACCGCGACTGCCTCGATGGCGTTGCGGGGCACGTGGTGGTGGCTGAGGTCGAGGAACTCCATGCTGGAGTTGACCGCGATCGTCTGGGCCAGGGTTTCCTCGTCGACACGCCCGGTCCGCAGCAGAGCTTCAACGGTGGTTTCGCCGCTGTTCTTGGCGGCCTCGGCGGCCTTGACGTCCTCGCCCTGCAGGACGGAGGACTCGGTCAGCAGCTGGATCAGGTAGTCTTCGTTGGAATACATGGGCGAGTCGTGAAATCTGAAATCTGGTTGAACGGGCGGGTCTGGCCCGGTCGGGGATGGCGGCCGGCCGGAGCCGGGTGCGGCGCGGGTGGGCGCGGACTGAGATGGCGATTGTGAAGCCACGGCGGCGCAACGTCAAGGCGCAGGCGCAACCAATCTTCAGCCTCCCGGCCGTCGCCGCGGCGACTGGACGGATGACGGCCCGGCGGCTGGGACGCCGCCTGACAGGATGAAGCGATTCCATTCTTGCCCGTTGGCTCGGTTCAGTTCATGCTGGGCGGGTGGAGCCATTGTTGAACAAGAGCGGCCTTGTCGCGGAGGGGTCGGACGACGGCGGGTTGTCGCGCCGGCTGGGCGAGCTGGTGAGGAAGCTGCGGAGCCAGCATGGTTTGTCCCTGAGGGCGCTGGCGGCCAAGGCCGAACTGAGCAGCGGGCTGATCTGTGAGCTTGAGCAGGGACGGGTCAAGCCGACGGTGCGCACGCTGCTGAAGCTGGCGGATGCTCTCGGGGTGCGCGCGGACCTGTTTCTTGGGGCGGTGGCCGGCAGTGGTGGCCTGGGGGCGGACGCCCCAATCGAACGGGTGATCGACCATAAGGCCGTCGATGGGGCGGTGGTATTGCGGCGGCAGGAGCGGTCGCGGATGAAGCTGGCCAACGGCCTCAAGTGGGAGGGGCTGCTGCCCGGGGTGACCCCGGGTTGTTCGTTTGTGCAGCTTGAGCTGCCGCCCGGCGGCACCGCTGACGACCAGCTGCTGACGCACCTGGGCTCGGAATTCGGGCTGGTATTGTCCGGCCGCATGCAGGTCGAGTTGGATGGCCGGGTGCATGAGCTTGAGCAAGGGGACTGCATCTATTTCGAGTCTTCGATTCCGCACCGGCTGAGCAACCCCGGGTCGGTGCCCCTGACCGTGTTGTGGGTGAATTTTGGTTCGTCTGCAACTTACCCCGGGGGCGCCGCGTTCAATTCTCCGAACAATGAGTGAAGACAGCCCGACAGCGACACCAGCCAGCGAGCCACCGCGTGAGGGTGGCGACTCAGAAGCCCCCGACGGGCATCGCGGCCGGCCGGGGGCCTGGGTGGTGGTGATTGGTCTGGCCGTGGTGGCTGCGGCGGGGAGCTGGCTGATTCTCACCGGCAATGACAGCGGCGACGGCGGTGGCCGGCCCGGCGGGGGCGTGGTGGAGGTGGATGGTTATGTGGTGGAGAGCCGGGAATTCATCGCCGAGGTGGAGGCGTTGGGCACGGTGCGGGCGCGCGAGAGCGCCGAGATCTCCGCCAACGTCACCGAGGTGGTGGAGGAGCTGTTGTTTGAGGGCGGGCAGCAGGTTGAAAAGGGCGATCCGCTGGCAAGACTGAGTGCCGCCGAGGAAGAGGCGGCGCTGGCCTCGGCCCAGGCCACCCTGCTGGAGCAGGAGCGCGAGGTGGAGCGATTGGAAAGCCTGGTTGAGGACGGGGCGGTGCCGCAAATCCGGCTTGAGGAAAGGGTCACCATGCTGGAGATCGCCCGCCAGCAGATTGCCGAGGCCGAGGCGAACCTGCGTGACCGCAACATCGTGGCGCCGTTCTCAGGCGTGCTGGGTCTCCGTCGGATCAGCGTGGGCGCGCTGGTGACGCCGGGCACCGTGATTACGAACCTCGACCAGATTGACAGTGTGTATGTGGATTTCACCGTCGCCGAGGCCTATCTGGCGGACCTGCGGCCGGGCCTGACCTTGATCGCCAGGGCGGCGGCCTACCCGGACGAGCCGTTTGAAGCCGAGGTGCTGGCGGTTGATTCGCGGGTCGATCCGGTGACGCGCGCTTTGGAGGTGCGGGCGGAGATTGACAATGCCGGGCACCGGCTGCGGCCGGGCATGCTGCTGACGACGCGGTTGCAGCGCGACCCGCGGGAATCGCCCGGGGTGCCCGAGCGCTCACTGACCCAGCTGGGCGAGCGCGCCTTCGTGTTCGTGGTCGAGGATGGCGACGAGGGCGATCCGGAGGTCAAGGTGGCCAGGCGGCGCAACGTCGAGATCGGCCGCCGTATTCCCGGCTGGGTGGAAATTCTCAGTGGCATCGAGGTCGGGGAACGCATTGTGAGCGACGGGGTCATCAGCCTGACCGACGGCACCGCGATCAGGGTGGTGGGCGAATTTGAAAAGCCGTCCGAACCGTTTGACCCGCGCGACCG
>SKLO01000477.1 GCA_007123195.1 Verrucomicrobiales bacterium
CGGCGGTGTTGTGGTCGATGATGCTGTCGCTCAGGTCGAGAGCGCCGACGCGCTGGTCGAGACCGCCGCCGGAGCCGCCCGCCTCGTTGTGTTCAAACCGGCTGCCGGTCAGTGTCACGGTGCCGGCACTGTGGTTGGACAACCCGCCGCCGGAGCCGCCGGCCTGGTTGAGGCTGACCTCGCTGTCGATCAGGGTGATGCCGACCGCGGGCAGGAAACCACCGGCGCTGAGGTAGAGCACGCCGCCGCCGTCGGTGCCGGCTTGGTTGGAGGTGATCGAGCTGGACTCGATCCACAACCCGCCCGCGCTCTGGAAGATCGCGCCGCCGCCGCCGCTGCCGGGCGCGGAGTTCGTGCGCAGGCTGCTGTTGACCAGGGTCAGCCCGCCATCACCTGCGGGGCCGGATTGACCGTCGTGGCGAATGGCACCGCCGTGACCGCCCATGGCGTTGCTGTTTTCGATCACCACGTTGTCCAGCATCAACGTGCCGGCGCTAAGGATCGCGCCGCCGCCGGGCTCGTCGATCGGGCTGAGACCGTTGCGCAGGGTCACGCCCACCAGAGTCAGGGTCACGCCGGGGTGGACATCGAAGATGCGGTCGAGCTGGTTGCCATCGATGACGGTCAACTCCGGCCCGGCGCCGAGGATGATCAGATCGTCGAGCACGTCGAGGTCACCGGTGAGGGCGGCGTGCTCGCCCGGACCGGGAATCGCCAGGGTGTAGGTGCCGGCCGGCAGCAGGATGGTCGATGGCCCGGCGGTTTCGTTGGCCTCGATCACCGCCTCGCGCAGACTGACCAGGTCGTCTTCGGCATCGATCACGTCAGCCGTGGTCGTGACCAGGATGCCATCGGGCAAGGCCGGCGCGATCTTCAGCACAAACGCCGATGCCCAGCCGCGGAAGTCCTCTTGATAGGCCCCAGCGGTGACCGGGAAATCGTCGGAGAACGTGACCCCGGCCAGGTAAACATGGCCGCTGTCGTCCGCCACCACCGGATTGCCCAACCAATCGTGCCCCTCGTAATCGCTGCCGCCGATGTAGCCGGACCACAGGGTCTCCGACTCGGCCGGATCGATCGCCAGCAGGAAATAATCCCCGCCCCCGCCAGCGAAGCCGTCCTGCACCGGCGGATCGATCGATGGCAGGGTGTCGTTGTAGTATTGACCGCCGATGTAGACCAAGCCGTCGCTGGAGATCGCCAGGCCGAACGGGATCGAGCTGGCGCCCGGCCCGCCGAAGTAACTGCCGAATTCCACCACACTGCCGGTCGGGCTGAAGCGGGCGATGTAGAGGCCGTAACCGTCGGCGGGATCGGTCCCCGGCAGAGCGTCCACCCGGGGCAACGCGCCGCTGGAATCGTCGCCCACCACATAAGGACGACCGTGCGCGTCGACCGCCACGCCATAGATCCAGGTGCCGCCCCCGGCCGCGCCTATGTAGGTGGAGAACAGCAGTTCACTGCCGTCCGATGCCAGCTTGGTCAGGAACCCGGTCTGCGCGCCGTCATTGGGATCGGACGCCAGATAGGCTCCGTCCGAAGTCGGGAAATCGGGCGACGGCGTGTGACCGGCCACCAACACATGACCGTCCGCGTCAGTGGCGATGCCGGTGAGGCGTTCAGATCCCGAGCCACCGAGGTAGGTCGAGAACACCAGCCCGCCGGACGGACTGAACTTGCTGACAAAAACGTCGCGGGTGCCGCCGCCGAGCTGGGACTGCAGCGGGTTGAGCAGGGGGAAGTTGAGCGAATTGGTTTCTCCACCGACGACCACATCACCCATGGGATCGACCGCCAACGCGTGGGCCGTGTCGAACAGCGAGCCGCCGAGGTAGGTGGAGAACAGCAGTTCCGATCCGTCGGCACTCATCTTGGTGACGAAGGCGTCGGTGCCGCCGCCCGAGGTCGCCTGCACCGGGTTGACCAAGGGGAAATTGCCCGAGTCGGTCTGGCCTGCCAACCAGATGTCGCCGGCCGGATCGAGGCTGATCGCCTTGGGCCAATCGAACCCGCTGCCGCCAAAAAACGAGGCCCACACCAAATCGGAACCATCCGGCGTGAGCTTGACCACGAACGCCATCGACAAGGCACCGTCCACCCAGTCTTCCGACGTGATGCCCGGGAAGTCGTCGCGCGACATCGTGTAACCGGTCACGTAAACGAAGCCATCGGCATCGACCGCCACCGCGGTCGCCTCGTCGTAACCGCTGTTGGTGTGACCCGTGGCACTGCCCCCCAGGAAAGTAGAAAATGCCAACGACGGCCCTGAAGACGATCCGGATTCGCCGGACATGGCGACAAGATCGAACCCGCCGCCGAACTCGTTGGAAGTCAGGCTGTCGCCCTCCCCGGGGCCGTCCCGCGCATGACCGATCGTGGTGCTGAATCCGGCCGGCAAGCCATCACCGCCCCACTCCGCATCCCCCTCTCCGGAGGCACCAGACAGGGTGGCCGGGGGATCGCCTGAATGGTCGTGCGGAGTCCCGGATCCCGCCAAACTGGTGCCGGCTTCATCCCCGCTCCCGGCCCCGGTCGATCCCGTCAATGAGCCATCCTCGCCCTCGCCCTCGCCGGTCGTGACCGGGTCCACTCCTTCGTCATCCTGCGGGTCGGCGCCGCCATCGTCCGGCTGGTCAGCATGACCGCCACCGGACACCGGCAGCACCGGATCGTCATCCGTGGCGGACTCGCTTTGATCGGTCGTCGCCAGAGCCGCCACCGAACACTCTCCGTCAACCGAGCCGCCCGGCTCACCCACCTCGCCGCCATCGCCTTGGCCGTGGTCACCCATCGTCCCGTCCCCTTCGACAGCACCAGCACCGCCCGCCTGCGTCCCCCACTCCGCGCCCGTTTCCGGCCCGGAGTCATCCGTGCCGCCACCAGTCTCCGCAGTGGCGCCGGCCAGGAAAAAATCATCACCTTCGGCGCCGCCCTCACCACCAGCGCAGGCCAGCTGCGACGGCTCCCAGTTCGATTCCACCACCGCCGCCTCGGGCTCGTCCGCCCAGGCCTCGGTCGCGCCGGCCAGCGTCGCACCGGCATCGGTGGCCGACAGCATCAGGCGCTGCTCCAGCGCCTCGAACTCAAGCGCATGCACCGCCGAGCCACCAGCCCCGCTTCCGCCGGACATCCCCACCATCGC
>SKLO01000171.1 GCA_007123195.1 Verrucomicrobiales bacterium
CACCGACCACCGACCACCGACCACCGACCACCGACCACCGACCACCGACCACCGACCACCGACCACCCGACTCACCGACTCCCGACTCACCGACTCACCGACTCACCGACTCCCGACTCCCGACTCACCGATTCACCGATTCACCAACTCACCAACTCACCAACTCACCAACTCACCAACTCACCAACTCACCGATTCACCGATTCACCGATTCACCGATTCACCGATTCACCGATTCACCGATTCACCGATTCACTGATTCACTGATTCACTGATTCACCGACTCCACCGCCTCCACCGCCTCCGCGCGCAGGCGTTCGATCTCCGTGCGGGCGGCAGCGATCAACTGGTCGCGCGGGGGCGGGGTGCCGTCCTCCTGCTGCAGGTTGAGCAGGAAGGTCACCAGTTCCACCGCCTCCTCGCGGGCAACCGCATTGGGTCCCTCCAGCGCGGCGATCGACATTTCCATGGTCACCACCGGATCCGGCGAGTTGATCGCCTCGAACATCAGGGCCTGGGCCAGCTCATCCGGCGTGCCCTCCTGTTCCAGCAGCGGTCGCAGCCGGTTCAGGTTCTCCGGCGGCAGCAGATTGACCGCGTGCCCCATCGCCTCCAGCCGCAGGCCCGGGTCACGCGCCGGATCGAGCGCCAGATCCGCCAGCCGCGCCGCCACCTCCCCGTCGGCCAGCGACTGATCACCGATCAGGCCATCGATCTCGGCCTGGTCGTCCGGTTCCAGCAACATCGCGCCCGGCCGGGGGAACTCCCCCACCCCGCCGTCCGCCGGCGTGGGAGCCGGCGGCGTGCCGTCCCCCGTGCCACCGCCGTCCAGCCCCTCCGCCGTCGATCCCGGAGCCGTGGCAGGGCCCGTCGCCACCGACTCATCGCCGGTCCGCGGTCGATCGACCCCCTCCGTGCCCGGCCGTTCCGGCCGTTGCAGCACCATCACCAGCAGCCCTGCCGCCAGCAGCACCACCATTCCCGACAGCCATCTCGAAGCCTTCATCCCCCCATCCTAGGCAGAACCCGCCCGATCGAAAGCCAAAACCGCCCCTGTGCCCGCAGGCTGCCGGGGTGTCGATCAAGGAGGAACGGCATCCCTGCCGTTCAGCCCCGCACACCCCTGACTACCGCGCTCATCTCCCGCCGCCACCATTCGCGGCAAGGATGCCGCGGCTCCTTGTCAGCCCCATGCGCCGCACACTCCACCCCGCGCGAAGCGCGCACACACCACCCCGCGCAAAGCGCGCAAGGAGGAACGGCATCCCTGCCGTTCAGCCCCGCACACCCCTGACTACCGCGGTCCTCTCCCGCCGCCACCCTTCGCGGCAAGGATGCCGCGGCTCCTTGTAAGCCCCATGCACCAGTGGTGGCAACACCGCGAGTCATGGGCCATAGATCTTCCGCATGCAGGTCGAACAACTCAAATACACCATCTGGGCCGCCGACACTGCCCGCGCCGCGGACTTCTACACCACGGTCTTCGGCGCCACGGTGGTGCGACAGAATCCCCATATCACCGAGCTGGCGGTCGCCGGAGGCCTGATCGCCATTCACGGCGGCGGCGAGGGCAAGCAGACCTGGACCGGCCTGACGTTTCAGGTCGCCGACGTGGTGACGGGCGCGGCCGAGGTGGTTGCCGCCGGCGGTCGTTGCGACCGCGAACCGCAGCCCGAAGACGGCGAGCCACCCCACCTCGCCATGTGCGAGGACACCGAGCGCAACCAGATCATGCTGACCCGCAAGCGGAGCTGACCCTGGAAGAGAAAATGGATGCTGATGATGACCCACATTGGATTCTTGTAGGATGATCAGCCCGCTTGTGAACTGGTCGTCAGCGTTTGGTGTAGTGAACCGCGCGTCCTGCCCCATGGCGGACCAGCAGGCCTGCTTTCAACATCCGGGACAGCGTGGACTTGATCGTGTTGCGGCTGGAACCCGTGGCCGTCACGATGGAGGACACCGTGACGCGGGGGTGGTTGGCGAGAATCTCGCTGATCGAACGTGCCAACGGGGTCAGTGTGGCGAGCGCTCGTTGTTCCTCTTCCAGGCGGCTGAGGAGCCGGTCCTTCTGTGTCTTGAGAGCTTTCAGGAAGAACAGCAGCCAATGGTGCCACGCGGGTTCCCGGTCCCGAAGCGTCGTCTGGGTCTGCCGCAATGCCAGATAATACATCTCCTTGTTCGCCTCGACCACACTTTCCAGGCTAGAATAGGGCACATAGGAGTAGCCGGCTTGCAGCAGCAACAGCGTGGTCAGAACCCGGGACAGCCGTCCGTTGCCATCTTGAAACGGGTGCACCGCCAGAAAGCGGACAATAAAAACCCCGATCCGCAGCAACGGGTGCCATTGGTCCGGCATCGACTCCGCCTCCCGATGCCACTCCAGCAGCTTCCGCATCTCGAAGGGGGTATCGAAGGGTGAGCTGGTCTCGAACACGATTCCGAGCATGTTTCCATCCGGATCGAAAGCCGCCACATGGTTCGGGTGGGTCTTGTATTCGCCACGGTGGCGCATGTCCTTCTCGCTGAATTGCAGCGTTTCCGCGTGCAACTGCATGAGATGGTTTTCGTTCAGCGTGAGATCGCCCCAGCTCTCAAACACCCGCTCCATCACCCTGGCGTAGCCTGCCACCTCCTGCTCGTCGCGAGTGGCAAACGATGTTTGACCAAGGCTGGCCAGGAGTCGCTCCACCTCGGGATTGGACAGCTTGGCGCCCTCGATGCGGGTTGAGGAGCCGATGCTCTCGATGGTGGCGCTGTGCCGCAGCGCAAGCAACCGCTCCGGAGCCAGCGTCCGCCACGCCTGCCACTGCCCCTTCGCTTCATCGAGCTGGGCGATGAGGTGCAGCATTTCGGCGGTGATCGGAGGTGTTTGCGTCATTGGATATCCGATTTTCATCCGTTTTATCCAATTAGGCAACCCGGAATTGGGATGACCAGAGCCTGCTTTTCCACCGGCGTCCCCCTTGGGCAGCACGGTCTTGCCCACTCCGCGCAACCCGATCATCAGCACGCTCTTGCTGGCCCGGCCGATCCGGCGGCGCTAAATCGCGACCCACGGTCTCGCGGATCACGTCCCGGCCGGCCAGCTCAGGCGGCTGGGTGCCGCACCGGGGGCGAAGGGATTGCGAATCGG
>SKLO01000134.1 GCA_007123195.1 Verrucomicrobiales bacterium
CCTTGGAAGCGCACCTCGGCGAGCAGCCGGGCTCGGCCCTGGCGCTGCGGATCCGGCGCGGCGATGCCGAGGCGCGGGCCGAGGCGCTGGCGGAGTTGGCGGCCAACCGCGGCCGGCCGGCCGAGCGGGTTCGCTGGGTGGAGGCGCTGGCAGCCGACCCTGACGAGGCCACCCGGGAGCAGTTGATGCGGCTGTTCGACCGCGGCGAATCACCGGCCATGCTGCACGCCGTGGTGGCGGCCTTGTCAGGCTATGAGGATCGCGAGATCGCGGTGCGGCTGCTCGACCGCTACGAGGCCCGGGTGCGCGGCGATCCGGCGCTGCGGGAGCGGGTGTTCGGGGTGCTGGCGAGCCGGCCGGCCTGGGCGCAGGAGCTGCTGCAGCGTCTGCAGCAGTGGACCGTGCCGATTGAGGATGTGCCCGAGCATGTGGCCCACCAGCTGCGCACCCACGATCATGCCGGGGTGGCGTCGGCGGTGGAGCAGCTGTTTCCGCTGCCGGAAGTGACCGACGAGGCGCTGCGCGAGGAGATCGGGCGGGTGCGGCAGGTGGTGACCACCGGCGACGGTGGCGGCGACGCCGCGGCCGGTCTGGAGATCTACCGGCAACGCTGCGCGCTGTGCCATGTGATGGACGGCGACGGCGGCTGGATCGGTCCCGAGTTGACCGGCTACGAGCGCGGCAACCTGGACATGTGGCTGCTGGGCATCATCGATCCGGGTTTGGAAATCCGTGAGGGTTATGAAGCCTGGCTGGCGCGCACCGTCGACGGCCGGGTGTTGATGGGCCTGATGGAACACCGGGACGCCGGCGGCATCGTGCTCAAGGACATGGCCGGCCAGACCACGACCGTGGCGCACGACGAGGTGGAATCGCTCGAGGCCACCCCGGTGTCGCTGATGCCGCCCGGACTGCTCAACGAGCTGACCGACGCGCAGCTGCGCGACCTGTTCGCGTATTTGATGGGGGAGTGAGCCGGGTGGGTTTCATCTCCGCTTCCGACTTCAGCTTTTCCTCACTTCGCCCAGCACCCGGCTGAGCATCGGGAACAGCTGCTTCTTGCGGCTGACCACGCCTTGCAGGGCGAACACTCCGGGCGCCAGCCGGGGGTAATCGATGCGGCGGATGATCTGGTCCTTGCCGGCGGCCAGCAGCACGCTGTCGTGCTTGGTGATGTCGGTCACCATCAGGCAGGCGAAGTCGAGGTTTTCCTCCCCGACCAATCCCTCCAGTTCACGCCGCAGATCGTCCTGACAACCCCAGAACATGTCGAGGCCGAGTTCCTCGATCTGCGAGATGCTCACCGCCCAGTCGGCCTCCACATAGGCCTTGCGATCCGAGCGCAGCGCCTCGGCCGCGGTCTGCGACCGCAGCACCGAGCCGGCCGAGAAGAATCCGCGGGTGAACGCTTCGGGATCGATGCCGGCGATCCCCGCCAGCCAGGGCAGCATCGCGCGGTCGGTGTCGGTGGTGGTCGGCGAGGTCAGGTTGAGGGTGTCGGAGATGATGCCGGCGCACAGGCACACCGCCACGCCGCGCTCCGGCTGCAGGCCGTCGAGTTGGAAAAAGCGCGCCGCCATGGTCGATGTGGAACCCACCGGCTCGTTGACAAAACGCACCGGTTCGCGGGTCACCAGGTTGCCGCTGAGGCGGTGGTGGTCGATCACCTCCAGAATCTCCGCCTCGTCGGCGCCGGTGACCGCCTGCGAGAACTCGTTGTGGTCCACCAGCACCAGCTTCTGGCGCGGAGGCGCCACCATGTCGGATTTTGAAAACACCCCGGCCAGGCAGCCGGAATCCGGATCGATCACCGGGTAGAGCGGCTGGTTGTTTTCGCGCAGGTTTTCGCGCAACTGCCGCACCATGCTGTTGGTTTGGCAGGATTCGAAGGTTCGGACCACGGCGGTGCGCACGCTGCGGGCACAGCGGATCAACTGGGCGGTGGAGGCGGTGTCGCGGGCGCAGGTGAGCACGCAGACCCGGTTCTCCACCGCCAGTGCCAGCGCTTCGGGATCGGGTTCGCAGCCGCCGGTGATGATCAACGCGCGCACACCCTCGCGCACCGCCAACCGCTGGATGCGCGGGCGGTCGCCGACCAGCACCAGATGGCGGTCGATGTCGGCCTGGTGCAGGCGGCGGCGCACCAGTTCCTCGCTGGAGGCGCCCACCAGCAGCAACAGGGTTTCCTCCGGTTCCATGTCGGCGCCGGGATTTGTCACCGTGGCTTCCAGCACCCGGGCGATGTTGTCGAGGCTGGCCTCCACGTGGCGCACCGATTGACCCAGAGTGGCGGCCGGCAGCAGCAGGCCCAGCAGTTCGCGCAGGTAGATCATGCCCTCGACCCGGTTCTGGTCGTCGATGACCGGAATCGAGCGCACCCCGTGTTCCATCATGCGCTGATAGACTGTCAGGAAGGTTTCATCCGCCCGGGCCCGGGTGACGTGGCGGCGGCAGATGTCTCCGGCGGTGGGGCGGACATCGACCAGCAACTGCGGCGGTTCCACGCCCGCCTGCTCCAGCGCCCATGCGGTGCGGATGTTCATCTCCCCGCAGCGGGCGGCGCGGGCCTGCGGCAGGCGGGTCTGCCGCAGGTAGGCGGCGTAACCGATCGCCGAGCAAATGGCGTCGGTGTCGGGATTGCGGTGGCCGATGACCCAGACCGGCGGCCGTCCGGCATCGGCTGCAGGCTGCGGGGGGGCGGAGGCGGGCTCGGGGTCGAAGTCGAAATCGGCAGCGGGAATGATAAGTGGGTCGGGCATGGGTGGTGGTCGGAACGTGCTGGAGCGGTTGACCGGACGGATCCGGGCGACACTGGCGGTGCTCGCGGCCCGGAGGTGGCAATGTAGCCTGCCGGCGCCGGGCCTGCCACCGCCAGTGTCGTTGCCGGCCTGGCGCCTGCGGTTGCTTCGATGCCTCCGAACGCCCGCGGTTCAGCGCCATCCTTGGATCCAGGCGGTGAACTCCGACGGGCGGATTTTGAAGCGGGCGAAGTTTCCCTCGTGCAGGCCTGCCAACTCGGTCTCCACCAGGGTCATGAAGCGCTCGTGGTCGGGCGGTGCCAGCCGTTGCGGAATGCGCTGCCTCAGGTGGGCCACGGCGGCCCTTTGGTCCATGCCTCCGCGCACCA
>SKLO01000071.1 GCA_007123195.1 Verrucomicrobiales bacterium
CAAGGGCAGGTTTCGCTGCGTCGCTGACCGGCGTTCTCGCCTGCTTCCTCGCGGCCGGGCCGGCGATTTCCGCCGCCGCCGAGCCGTCGGCCGACGACCTGCGGTTCTTTGAAACCAAGGTCCGGCCGATCCTGGCCGAGAACTGCTACGACTGTCACGGCAGCCGCACCAGCCATGCGGCCCTGCGGCTGGACAATCACTCCGACCTGCTTCGCGGAGCCGACACCGGCAAGGTGGTGATCCCCGGTGAACCCGGCCAAAGTCGCCTGTTGCAGGCGGTGCGCCACCAGGACGGCGTCACGGCGATGCCGAAGGATGCCCCGCGGCTTGACGACGCCGACATCGCCGCGCTCGAGCAGTGGATCGCCATGGGCGCGCCCTGGCCGGCTGATTACAGCGGTTCCGACGCCGCCGGTTCGCCGGAACAGCACTGGGCCTACCAGCCGGTCCATCGGCCGGAGGTGCCGCAGGTCGATGACTCGCGCTTTGGCTCTCACCCGGTCGATGCCTTCCTGTTCCAAGCCTGGCAGCAGCAGGGCTTGCAACCGGCCGCACCGGCCGATGCCGAGACCGCGGCCCGCCGCGCCTGGTATGTGCTCACCGGCCTGGCGCCGCAGCCGGAAGAACTCGAGGCGTTCGTCGTCCAGCCGGACGAGCAGGCCTGGTCAGACCTCGTCGGCGAATTGCTCGAGCGGCCGCAATACGGCGAGCGCTGGGCGCGGCATTGGCTCGACGTCGCGCGCTACGCCGACACCATGGGTTACCTGGCCGGCGATCGCGACAATCGTTACCCGCACGCCTTCACCTACCGCAACTGGTTGATCGACGCCTTCAACCGCGACCTGCCGTGGCATGAATTCATCCGCCACCAGTTGGCCGCCGACCAATTGGTCGAGCGCGGCGAGGCGGACCAGACCGACCTGGCGGCGCTCGGTTTCCTCACCGTCGGCCCCCAGCTCGGCCGGGTCGAGACCATTGATGACCGCATCGACGCGGTCACGCGTGGCTTCATGGGCCTGACCGTGTCCTGCGCCCGCTGCCATGATCACAAGACCGAGCCGGTGTCGATCGAGGACTACTACGCGCTCTACGCCGTGTTCACGAGCAGCGAGGAGCCCGACACCCTGCCGGTGATCGGCACACCCGAGCCGGGACCCCAGACCGAGGAGTTCGAGCGACGGGTGGCGGAGATCCAGCAGCACCTCGACCAGCAATGGCGCGATGTGCGGGCGCAGATGCGCGAGCCCGAGATCGTGCGCGGCTATCTGGAACTGGCGTGGCAGGCCTGGCAGGAGGATTGGAACCAGGAACAAATCGGCACCCGCAGCGCCGCCCAAGGCCGCTTCCGGGCCAACGCGGTCACCGTCTGGCGCGACTGGCTCAAAGCCTCGGCCGAGGGCGAAGCTCACCAGCCGGCGATCGCCTTGTGGGTCGAAGCCATGCGCGCGGCCGACGACGACCGGCTCGACGCCTGGCGCGCGGAGCGGGACCAGCCCGAAGACGAACTGGCGCGCGATTTGTGGACCCGGTTGGGGGCGCAGGAAGCGCCCGGCCGGGAGTCCGTGGCGGCGGTGCTGGCCGAACGACTGATCGAGGCCAGCGACCAGGCGGAGCAAAGCCGCGCCGACGACCCCGACGCACCGCTCGAGGGCTGGCAGGTGGTTGCCAGCGTGCATGACAATCCGCTGGCCGTTCCCTGGCACGAGGCGCGCCGCTTTATCGACCGTCAGGATCGCGAGGAACAAAACCGGCGTCAGGGCCAGATGAGCCGCCTGAATGCCGATCATCCCGGAGCGCCCCTGCGGGCCATGGTGCTGCAGGACCGCGACCGCCCCAGCAACGGCACCGTGTTCCTGCGCGGCGACCCGAACCGGCCGGGCGACCAGGTCGAACGGCGCTGGCCGGAGTTCTTCGGCGGCGACCCATTCCCCGAGGATCGCAGCGGCCGGCTGGAGATGGCCGGATTGATCGCCGCGCCGGACAACCCCCTGACCGCCCGCGTGATCGTCAACCGCGTCTGGGGTCACCACTTCGGCGCCCCGCTGGTCGACAGTCCGAGTGATTTCGGCGTTCAAACCCCGCCGCCACCGCTGCTGCCGCTGCTCGATTACCTGGCCGACTGGTTTGTCGAACACGACATGTCGCTCAAGGCGTTGCATCATTTCCTGATGACCTCGCAGGCCTTCCGGCTGGCCGCCCATGGCCCGGCGGCCAACGACCAGATCGACGGCGCCAACCGCTACCACTGGCGCGCCAACCGCCGCCGGCTCGATTTCGAGAGCATGCGCGACCGCCTGCTGCAAGCCTCCGGAGCACTGGACCTGGGCGAGACCGGTGGTCGCTCGGTGCGGCTCGAGCGCCCGGAAGCCGATCGCCGGCGCAGCCTGTATGCGTTCATCGATCGCCACGACCTGCTGCCGACGCTGCGGGTGTTCGATCTGCCCAGTCCCGATCAGCACAGCCCGGTGCGGTTTGAAACCGCAGGCCCGCAGCAGGCGCTGTTTTTCCTCAACAGCCCGTTCGTCACCCGCCAGGCCGAACGCCTGGCCGGCGACCCCGGGCTGCGAGCGGCCGGCGGCCTTGAGCAGCGTGTCGACTGGCTGCATCGCCGGCTGTTCGCCCGTCCGGCCGGCGCCGAGGACCTTGAACTGGCGCGCGCCTTCTTCGAGGCCTCGGGGAGCGCGGGTCTGTGGCACCGGCAACGCGGCTCATGGCAGCCGTTGATCGCGCAGCTGGCGTGGCGGTCGGACGGCACCGAAATGCTGCTGCACGAAGAGACGCCGCCGCACTTTGTCGACGACCATCGCCGCTGGCAGGGTGGGGAAACGCTCGGTGAAGGAGCGTATGCCTACTGGAACATCCACCCCGGCGGTGGCCACCCCCATTCCGCGCGCGCGGTGGTGCTGCGCTGGACCGCCGATGAGGACCAGCAAGTCCGCCCCCAGGGCTGGATCCGCCGCCCGTCCGACCAGGGCCGGGCGCTCAAGGTCCTGGTCATGGCCGGAGGCCGCACCTGGCATCGCGCCATGGTGGAACCGGGCGGCCAGATCGACCTGGCCGACGCCGGGCCGATCCCCGTCGCCGCCGGCGGCCACCTCGACCTGGTGGTCGACTCCCTGCACCACGACGCCTTCGACTCGTTCGAGTGGTCGTTCCGGCTGGCGATGGGCCCCGGTCACGACGAGCAGCCGGAGGGCACGCTGGTGACCTCGCTGGAACTCGACTACCCGCACCCCGCCGGCCCGCCGGCCCTTGCCAGAGCGACCGAATCCCCCTGGATCGATTACATTCAGGCACTGCTGTCGACCAACGAGTTCGTCTTCGTCGACTAAAAAGGTTGCATGGAGTCTTTTGGGGTTGGTCCCGAAGGGGTGTTGCGAGCCGCCGCAGGCGGCTTGCCTTGGAAAAGCGGCAGCTCTCCTTCGCCCAAGCGCTGCGGCGGACAAGCAGGCTGCCGCAGTCCAAGGTGCTGCACACGGCTGTGCAGGGCGCATTGCCGAAGCCGCCTTGTGCCCCCGCGCCGGCGTCACCACCGAATTACCGGCGTCCCTTCAGCACCAGAACCCGCGCTGCACGGGGGGGAGTCACTGGACGCGTTCCCCACCCGGAAACGTTTCAAATAGGTCGGGAGCCTAACCAGTGAGAGGATTGCGGCAACGCAGGCCCGGAAAGCGCCTGAAATCGCGGTCCACGGTCCACAGTTCGCTGATTCCGTGTATCAGGCAGCAACCGGCGATGCGGGCGTCGTGGATGAGCCCGCCACTGACGGCACCGTGGAGGGCCAGGTCATGCAGCACGTCGAGGCACTCATCGTTGTCGTGGAGGATGCGGAGACTGGGAGACTCGCGCCAGGCGCGGACCTGATCGACCGCTGCTTCTGGAGAGGAAGGCATCTCCCAGAGCCTATGCCTTGTCACGACGGCGTGAAACTCCACCAAGCTGTGGTAACACACCGCCCAAGGAGTCGGCGCCTCGGCAAGTTCCCGCACCAGCACAGAGGCGGCTTGATGCAGGCTGGCGTCCCGTCGGTGTGCATGCACGAGCAGGTTGGTGTCCAGCGCGATCACCGCATGAATGGTTGATCCCGCTCGGCATCAATCGCCCGATTAATGGTCTTGGCATCCACCGTGTGTGCATCGCTGCCGGCGGCAGCGTCCCGCAGGGTAAAGGCCGGCGGGCTGTCGCGAAGGCTTCTCTCAAGGGCGTCGAGCATCAGCCTGCGCATGGTGGTCTTGCGTTGGGCGGCCGCCAGCTTCACCCGCTTCACCAAGGAATCGGGAATGTCGATGGTGGTCCTCATGCATAAATATGTGCCACATCCTGGCGACCAAGGCAAGGTCAGTTCCCCGCTTCCGTGAAATTGGGGAGGCTGAAGGATTTGACCTCATTGCCACGTTGTGAACGGGGAGGGGTGATCCCGGCGGTTGGACCGACATCACCGACACCTCCGCTCGGCATCCCGCGCGAGTCCACATCGCGTAACCACCCGGAACAAGGCGCGCCGCGGTCGCCACCCGTCGCCTTGCGTATTATAAGTTCTCATGTCCCACGATTTCCAGATTCAAGACCTGTTCCTGACCCGCCGCCGTTTTCTCGAGCGCTGCGGCATGGGCTTTGGCGGTCTGGCGCTGGGCGGCTTGCTGACCGGTGAGGGCGGCGGCTTGCCCGCCGCCGCGGCGTCCGCCTCGCGCGAGCGCGGCCCGCATTTCCCCGGCAAGGCCAAGCGCGTGATCCACCTGTTCATGAACGGCGGACCGTCGCATGTCGACACCTTCGATCCGAAGCCGGAACTGGACCGGTGGGACGGCAAGGAACTGCCGATGGAGAACCTGCGCACCGAACGTCCGACCGGTGCCGGCATGAAATCGCCGTTCAAGTTCAGCCGCCACGGCCAGAGCGGCATGGACATCAGCGAGTTGTTCCCGCACACCGCCAGGCACGCCGACGACCTGTGCCTGATCCGCTCGATGCAGGCCGACGTGCCCAACCACGAGCCGTCATTGATGCTGATGAACTGCGGCGACGCCAGGCTGCCGCGGCCTTCGATGGGTTCGTGGATCACCTACGGCCTCGGCAGCGAGAACGAGAGCCTGCCGGCCTACGTGGCCATGTGCCCCGGCGGCATGCCGATCAAACAGGCCGACAACTGGCGCTCGGCGTTCCTGCCCGGCTCCTACCAGGGCACCTACCTCGACACGCGCCATCGCGACATGGACCGGTTGATCGAGAACATCCGCCATCCGTCGATGGAAACCGCGCGCCAGCAGCGCCAGTTCGAGTTGTTGCAGCAACTCAACCGCCGCCACCTGCTGGAGCGGCAGCGCGACGAGCAGCTTGAGACCCGCATCCACGGCTTTGAACTGGCCTACCGCATGCAGAGCGAGGCCACCGACGCGTTTGACGTCGATCGCGAGCCGGAGTCGATCCGCGAGATGTATGGCCCCGGCGACTTCGCCCGCCAGTGCCTGATGGCGCGGCGGATGATGGAGCGCGGGGTGCGTTTCGTGCAGCTATGGTTCGGCGCCGGCCAGCCGTGGGATCATCACGACGACATCAGCCAGCATGCCAACCTGGCCGGCCAGTGCGACCAGGCCATCGGCGCCTTGCTGACCGACCTCAAGCAGCGCGGCATGCTCGATGACACGCTGGTGATCTGGGGCGGCGAGTTCGGCCGCACGCCCACGGTCGAGCTGCCCACGGCCGGGGCCAACCAGGGCCGCATGCTCGGCCGCGACCACAACCACTACGGCTTCTCCATGTGGATGGCCGGCGGCGGCGTCAAGGGCGGCCACATTCACGGCAGCACCGACGAGTTCGGCTTCCGCGCGGTCGACGATCCGGTGCACGTGCACGACCTGCACGCGACCATCCTGCACCTGCTGGGCTTCGACCACGAGCGCTTCACCTTCCGCTACTCCGGCCGCGACTTCCGCCTCACCGACGTCCACGGCAACGTGGTGCACGACATCATCGCTTGATGGGCCAATTTGATTCCCCGGAGATCTCATTTCGCCATTGAACCTCAAAACCGTTGTCTTCGAGGAATTTGCGCAATGGATCGAACAACTCGGTTCTGGATTGCTCGTTCACCCACAACCCAAGGATGTGGCGCGCGCCGGACTCGGTGTCCCAAAGATTGAGGGTGGATACCGATTCCAGGTCCTGACCTGATTCCACATGCTCCAGGGTCAGTTGGAGGGGCCGGTTCCGCCGAATCAGGGCTCCGGTAGTCTGCCGATTGTTGCAGAGAATCCTGAGACCTTCCCGCGAAACGAGCAGGGTATCCACCTCTGTCACTCTTTCGCCGGGTCAGTCGCCCCAGACCTCCTTGAGGAGGTCGTGGCCTTCGGGGTCGAAGGCGAACAGTTCCGCCCTGACAAAGGGATAGAAGTCGTTGCTGCCGAAATAGGCTTCGGTCATCTCGGCGAACCATTCCTTGTGGTTGGTCAGTGCGTAGTGGCGCTGCATGCGGCCTGAGGCGTGCAGCACCTCCTCGAGATTGCCCTGTTCCTTGACCTTGTTGAAGTGCTCGAGGATGCCGGGGTGATCGAAGCCGAGCACCTGGTCGTGGTAGGCGTGGGCCAGTTCGTGCAGCACCACCCAGGGCATGGTGCGGGCGGTGCGCCAGGACAGCAGCGACTCGGCCCGGGGCAGGTGGACGACCTTTTCGAGGTCCTCGGAGTAGCCGTTGTCGCGCAGCCAGCCGGCGCTGGGATGATATTGCATGGCCCCGAGGCCGTCGTGATCGAGGTCGAGCTGGAGCACCACCTTGCGCAGGTGCGCCAGCGCCTGCTCCGGCAGCACGACTTCGACCGCCCGCAGCCGCCCCTCCAGGGCGTTGATGGAGCGGGTGCCGAGCGATTCGTGCTCGCCCTGCAGCAGTCGCCGGTCAATGCGGACCTGCCAGCCGACCAGTTCGCGGGTCTCGTGGTCGGTGGGCACGTCCCGTTGCGGCGGTTCGGCCGGTTCCTCGTCGGCCGGGGCCGGGGCGGCGATGGCAAGCGCCAGGAGCAGGATCATGACCGGGAGCCGCATCGGCAGCCGGGCGTTCGGTTGGAGCCGGTGGTTGGATGGAAGTCGGGCGGTGTTCATTTTGACGATGGCGGTGGCACGGCTGCGGGCGCGGTGTCTGGACGGGTGCGGTCAGTCGTCGCCCCACAGTTTCTTGATCAGGTCGTGGCCGGCGGGGTCGGACATCAGCAGCTGGGCCCTGACAAAGGGATAGAAGTCGTTGCTGCCGAAGTAGGCTTCGGTCATCTCGGCGAACCACTCCTTGTGGTCGGTGAGCGCGTAGTGGCGGCGCAGTTCGCCGGAGGCGTGCAGCACCTCGTCGAGCACGCGGCGTTCCTTGACCTGTTCAAAGTGCTCGAGCAGCGCCGGGTGATCGAAGCCGAGCACCTGGTCGTGGTAGGCGTGCGCCAGCTCGTGCAGCACCACGTTGGGCATCATGCGCGCCAGCCGCTGGTCGACCAGCCGTTCGGCGCGCGCGATGTGGACGACTTTCTCGAGGTCCTCGGAGTAACCGTTGTCGCGCAGCCAGCCGGCCGAGGGGTGGTATTGTTTGTGGTCGAGTCCGCCGTGGTCGAGGTCGATCTGGATCACGACCTCGCGAAGGTGTTCCAAGGCCTTGTCCGGCATGATGGTTTCGATGCCGCGCAGCTGGGATTCCAGCATGAGAATGGCGCGGGTGCCGAGCGGTTCGTGCTCGCCCTGCAGCAGGCGTTGGTCGATGCGGACCTGCCAGCCGGCCAGGTCGCGGGTTTGGTGTTCGGTCGGCAGGTCGCGGCGCGGTGGATCGGAGGATTCCGCCGTGACCTGGAGGAAGGCGACGGTGGCAAGGCAGGCCGCTGCCGACCATGCCATCCACAGGCGGCGATACGACGTGGTGGCGGGTCGGCTGCCGGCGCGGCGCGGGTGGGGGAGGGACGGCAAATCGGTGGCGGGCTTCATGGCGGCGGTGGCGGGTGTCGCTGGGCGCAGGACTATCGGATGGTGCCTTGGCTCCCGGGGCCGGTCAAGTCCCGGTCCGGGCTGGTGGCAGGAACCGGTTGCAATCATCCGCGGGCATGGTGAGGTAGCGAATGGATCCCGCCGGCGGCACGCCGGCCGGGCCGATCAGGTCCGCCGTCAGGTGGCGGTGGTCCGGGTCGCCCGTTTGCAGTCTGATGACCCTCTCGCCTGTCCATGGTAGCCGCCCCCGTCTTGACACGCTGCAGCGCATCGAGTTGGCCGAGGGTGTCGAGATTCAGCTCCGGCCGGCCGGTCCCACGGCGCGGCTGCTGGCGGCCTGCGTCGATCTGCTGATCCGCATCGGCATCTTCGTCGGTCTGGCGATCCTGCTGGCGGTGGCCGAGCGATGGATCGGGGCGAACGTGGTGGAGGCGCTGCTGTTGCTGAGCCTGTTCGGGTTGGAGTGGTTGTATTTTGTCTGGTTCGAATCCCGCCCGAGCGGCGCCAGTCCGGGCAAGCGGGCGTTCGGCCTGCGGGTGGTGCAGGTCAACGGCTCGCCGCCGGCGCTGGGCCAGGTGGTGTTGCGCAACCTGTTGCGGTGGATTGATTTCCTGCCGTTCGCCTACCTGACCGGCCTGGTCAGTTGCATGCTCAACCGCCGGTTCCAGCGGCTGGGCGATCTGGTGGCGGACACGCTGGTGGTTTACCATCGACCGCAGCCGCGTGCGCCTTCGCAGCCGGCCGGGCCGGTGCCGTTGCTGGCGCCCCCGGTGGCCTTGACCCGCGAGGAACAGCAGGCTGTGGTGGCGTTTGGCGATCGTGTGGCAATGTGGACGGACAGCCGTCGCGAGGAGCTGGCCTCGCATGCGGTGGCGCTGACGGGGGCGGGCGGCCGCGAGGGGGTGCGGCGGCTGTTGGGCATGGGGCAATGGATCCGCCAGCGACCGACCGGAGGATGAGGGCATGAAGCGAGGAGATTTTGTCAGGCAACAGGGCGCCTGCTGGGCCGAGGCCGGGCGGTTGCTCGACGAGCTGGACCGGGCCGGGTCGCGCGGCCGCGGGCGTGGCCGGCCGGGCGCCGGTGACGCCGGTAACCCCGGCAAGCCGCCCGCTACGGAACGGCTGCCGTCGTTGTTCCGCCAGTTGTGCGCCGATCTGACGCTGGCGCGGCACCGCATGTATGGCGAGCAGATGTGCGCCCGGCTCAACGACCTGGTGATCCGCAGTTACCATCACCTGCACGGCCGGCCGCGCGGCATGGGTGGCAAGGTGGCGGCGTTTTTCGCCCGCGACTTTCCCGCCGCCGTGTGCCGGGAGTGGCGGTTGTTCTGGCTGTGCTCGGCCTTTTTCTGGATTCCGTTCCTGAGCATGGCGCTGTCGGTGCAGTGGGACGCGCGCTGGGTGCAGGCGGTGCTTGGCTCCGAGGGCATGGCTTCCATGGAGTGGATGTATGGAGCCGAGGACACGGTCGAGGTGTTGCGCGAGGAGTTCGGGTCCAACTTCATGATGTTTGCCCACTACGTGCAGAACAACGTGTCGATTGACTTCCAGATGCTGGCCGGCGGGCTGGCGGGCGGGGTGGGCACGCTGGTGTTCCTGTTGTTCAACGGCGTCTACCTCGGGGGCGCCACCGGCTATGTTCACGAGGCCTGCAACCCGGCCAGTTTCTATGGATTTGTGATCAGCCATTCGGCGCTGGAACTGATCGCGATGTTGATCGCCGGGGTGGCCGGCATGCGGATCGGCATCGCGGTGCTGAGCCCGGGTCGCTGGAGCCGGCGCGACGCGCTGGTGCGCGCCGGTCGGCGGGCCTTGCCGCTGATCTACGGTGCCGCCGCCATGACCTTGTTGGCAGCGGTCATCGAGGGGTTCTGGTCGGCGTCGGCGGTGCCGGTGGCGTTCAAGTGGGCCTTCGGCATCAGCTGGTGGGTGGCGCTTGCCTTGTATTTTCCCGTGCTGGGCCGTCGCCCGGAACCTTATGCAGATTGAACAACTATCCGCCGAACCGCGCCCGCGGCTGTCGTGGGAAGCCGCCGACCTGGGGCTGGCGCTGTTGCGCCGCCATTACGGGGCGGTGATGGCGGCGTGGTGCGCGATCCTGCTGCCGCTGGCCGGAATGGCGTTTCTGGTGGTGTGGTGGACCGGCATTCATCCGGCCTGGTTGCTGCCGGTGTTCTGGTGGCTCAAGCCGGCGCTCGACCGGCTGGTGTTGTGGTATCTGAGCCGGGCCCTGTTCGGTGCCGCGCCGCCCTGGCACCAGGTGCTCAGGCACTGGCCCGGCCTGGTGGTTCGCAGCGGGGCCGAACTGCTGTGGCGGCGCTTCTCCAGTCAGCGCAGCCTGTTGCTGCCGGTGCGCATGTTGGAAGGGGTGCGCGGCGGGGCCCTCAGGCAACGGCTGGAGGTGCTGCGCCGCTACGGCGGCGGCGAGGCCACCTGGCTGGGCATCGCCGCCGGTGCGGCGGCGGGTTTTGTCTCGCTCGGCTTGATGATGCTGGCGTGGATGCTGGTGCCGGAAATGTATCAACCGGACTGGGAGCTGATCATGATCGAGTTCGAGGAGAACTTCCGGCTGCCCCTTGGACCCGCCGCCTACGGCTGGCTGGTGGTGCTCTACCTGGTGGTGGTGACCCTGGTGGAACCGTTCTACGTGGCCGCCGGATTCGGCATGTATCTCAACAGCCGGGCGTGGTTGGAGGGATGGGACATCGAACTGGGGTTCCGGCGGCTCAGCCGTCGCTTGCAGCCGCAGCAGCCGGATCGTGTCGGACCGGCGCCGGCGGCCGGCCGGCCGGGGACGGTCGTGCTGCTGGCCGGGCTCGGCCTGGGTCTCGGGCTGGCTGGCCTGCCTTCGGGCGCGATGGCGGCGGAGGAACCCGCGACCGCGACGGCGGAGCCGCCGCCGGCCGAGGTGGCGGACTGGGATCACGAGGACGGTTACCGCAACCCGGTGTTCGACGACGACGGCACCCGCCGGATCATGGCGGAGGTGCTGGCCGACCCCGAGTTCGAGGTTCACACCCGGCGGGTGCCGGTCGATCGCGAGCGCACCCATCGAGGGGGCGGTCAACCGTGGTTGGCGATGTCCGGTCGTTGGTTGTTCTGGATCACCCTGACGGTGCTGGCGGCCTGGCTGGCGTGGTGGCTGTGGCAACATCGCGACCAATTGCGCCCGCGGATGGCTCCGCAGGTGAAAGACTCCGGCCGGCGTCCGGGGCTTCGCCGGTTGGCCGGGATCGAGTTGGACCGGGATGCGCTGCCGACGGACGTGCCCGGCAGCGCGTGGCAGTTATGGCAGGACGGGCAACAGCGCGAGGCGCTGGCCCTGCTTTACCGCGCCGCGCTGACCTGGCTGGGCGAATACGGGCAGCTGCCACTGCGGGAGAGCGACACCGAGCAGCAGTGTCTCGACCACAGCCAGCGGCTGGCCGACGGCGCGCGCCGGGAGGCGTTCGCCGAGTTGTCGCGCGGCTGGGTTTTGCAAGCCTACGGCAACCTGTCGCCGGCGGCGGAGGACGTCCGCCGGTGGTGCCGCGACTGGCCGTTTCATCTGGGCGGCGGCGCCGGCCGGGCGGCCGCCGGCGGTGCCGCCACCCGCCCTGG
>SKLO01000161.1 GCA_007123195.1 Verrucomicrobiales bacterium
TCGAACGTGCCCGCCCCGGGCGACGCCGACGTGGTGTTCCCGATGTGGATCACCACCATGCTGCCGATCGGCCTCAGCGGACTGGTGCTGGCGGGTTTGTTCGCCGCCGCGATCTCCAGCCTTGACTCGATCCTGGCGGCCCTGAGCCAGACCACCCTGTCATTGATCTACCACCCCGAGCGGCGCACCGACGAGGAGCTGGCAGAGATGAACCTGGTGCTGAAGTCACGGCTGCTGGTGGTGTTCTGGGGGCTGGTGCTTACCGGTTTCACGTTCCTGCTGCATTACCTGCGGGAGGCCCTGGGAATTCCGATCATCAGCCTCGCGTTTGGCATGACGTCGTACACTGTCGGTCCCCTGCTGGCGCTGTTCCTGTGCTCGATGGCCGGCTACGGCCGGCCGTTGCCGTTGATCATCGGCGTGGTGATCTCGCTGGTGCTGGTGATGTTCGTGCGCATGGATGTGTGGGTGTTGGTGGAGGCCGGCGGCTGGTCGATCGACTGGCTGGCGCACCTGCCAACCTATGAGTTGACTGATGTCGGTGCCGTCAGGCCAACGGTGAGCTATGTCTGGGCCTGGCCGGTGACAATGCTGATCACGCTGGCGTTCGGCTCCCTTGGCGGCCGCCGTCGTGACAACATGTGAGGATCACCGGTGTTGGTTGGCGTGTTAGGCGATGTCACCGTGGCCGCCGGGACATGGCTGGCCTGCGGGAGCGGTGGCGTCCGGCCGGCGGCAGCATCTGTGCCATGTTCAGGCCGCTGAACAACGGCCGCTCCGGCGTGGACGCGGGCACGTCTGTTCACCCCGGCTGAACAGCGGGTGCGTCAAGCGAAAGCTTTCGCAAAAATCCCCTCAGAGATTTAAAAAAAGCGCCAAAACCACTTGTCGCACGGCAGGGTTTTTGTAGAATGCCCTCCAGCAGGTTGCTCTGGGACGGCGGGCCCGCCACGGCGGTGCCCGAGGCCGTTTTCCCGCCCTGACGGAGCCAGCCACCGCATTGATTTCCCATCGCCCGGCAAGCCGGGCCATCCCGCTCTCGACCTATGTTTCACACCCCGTCCGACTCGTGTTCTTGTTCAACCAGTTCCGGAGGCCCCGGAGGATGACCGGGCCCCTGCGCCCGTCCGCGGGCGGTGCCGGCACTGCTGCCGGGCGCCGCCTGCGGCCCCGCCCCCTTTGGGTCCGCCGCCGCGCGGGCCGTTCGCCTTTGCATGGACTGTTTGAGTGATTTGACTGTTTGATGAGTATTGGATCCACCGAGTTGGAGGAGCTTGACGAGCTTGACCCCAGTCACTGGGGGGAAATGTGCCGGGTGCTGCGCAGCCGGATTGGAGACCAGATGTGCCGACGCTGGATTGAGTCTGCCGAGGTGCTGCAGGACGACGGCGACGAACTGCGTTTGCAGGTGCCTAATTTCATGCATCAGGTGTGGTTGGAAGACCATTTTCTGGCGCAGATGGAAGAGGTGCTGACCGGACTGTGCGGGCAACCTCGGCGCATCGTCTGTCAGGTGGCCCCGGCCCCGGACCTGTTGCCGCCCGTGAGGGCGAACGGAGCCGATCACGGAGCCGATGGCGGGTCCGCCGCCGACCCCGGCACTGGGGCTGGCGGGGTGGGGGGTGCGCCAACCGGCTGTGGGGATTCCGACCCAGACACCACCGCTGCGCCGGCCGGCGGCATGGCGGACCCGGTGACGGAACCCGTCTTGGCCGAAGTCAGCTCCGCTGACCTCGACGAACGCCTGGCGGCCGCGCGGCTGAACCCGGAGTATTCCTTTGATGCCCTGGTCATCGGTGAGAACAACCGAATCGCCGCGGCTGCCGCGAGGGGGATCGCCAACTCGCCGGGCCGGCTCTACAATCCGTTCTTTGTCTACGGCGGCACCGGCCTGGGCAAGACCCACCTGATGCATGCGATCGGCCAGGAGATCATCCGCCACAAGCCGCGCACCAGGGTGCTCTACGTCACTGCCGAGAGTTTCACCAACGAACTGGTGTCGGCGATCCAGCAGAACCGCAACGAGCGCTTCCGCAACTCCTACCGTCAGGCCGACGTGCTGCTGGTGGACGACATCCACTTCTTCGCCGGCAAGTATTCGACCCAGGAGGAGTTCTTTCACACGTTCAACGCCCTGTTTGACGGCCGCAAGCAGATCGTGCTGGCGTCCGACCGGCCGCCCAGCGAGATCAAGCCGCTGGAACAGCGGTTGGTGTCCCGCTTCGAGTGGGGCCTGACCTCGCAGATCCAGCCGCCCGATGTCGAGACCCGGATGGCCATCCTGCAACTGAAGATGCGCGACTGGCCGATGAAGTTCGGCGACGACATCATCACCTATCTTGCCGAGCACATTCGAAGCAACGTGCGCCGCTTGCAGGGGGCCCTGGTCAAGCTGGGCACCTACGCCTCGCTGCACGGCTGGAACATTTCGCGCGAGGAGATCGAGACCATCCTGCGCGACGTGCTGCTGGAGGAGGCCAGGCCGCTGGTGACCATCAACCTGATCCAGAAGGCGGTGGCGGAGAATTTCGACGTGCGCATGGCCGACATGACCAGCCGCCGTCGACCGGCCAGCATCGTGCTGCCCCGCCAGGTCGCCATGTTCCTGTCCCGGGAGATGACCCGCGAGTCGCTCAAGGCCATCGGCGAGGCGTTCGGCGGCCGCGATCACGGCACGGTGATGCACGCCTGCAAGCTGATCGACAAACGCTGCCGCGAGGACGAGCAGCTGCGCAACCAGGTCGAGCGGCTCAAGCGCCAGTTGGGCATGGCCTGATGCCGTGGCCGAAGGGGCCCGGATTCCGGGCCTCAGACCCGGCGCCAGCGACTGCCGAGCACCATGGTCCACTGGTATTTGCGCCGGGTCTCGCGGATCAGCATGGGCAGGTCAACCTGGCGCTCGAGCCGGAACGATGCTCCGAGCTGGTCGCGCAGGTAGTCCAGGATTGCTCCTGCCGGCCAGTTGACCACCGGCGTGAACTCCGCCAGCCAGGTCGCCGGGGTGGTCAGCAGCAGCTGCCCCCGCGGTTTGACCAGACCCGCCAGGCTCGACAGGAACCTGGCCGGATCCGGCAGTCGGCACACCAGATTGGCCGCGTGCACCAGCTCAAACGGCCCACCCAGGTCTTCCAGATCCAACGCCATCGCGTCGCCTTGCCTGAATCGGAGGCGATCCGGATCCACCCCGGCGGGCCGCAACACCTCGACCGCCGTCCGCAGCCGACCCTCCTCCAGCCGCTCGACTGCCGTTCCGCCCTCAAGCCGGATCGCCTCGGCAGCGGCGATGAACGACGCCGAGTAGTCGATCCCGAGCACCTCATCGAAATGCCGGGCCAGCTGGTAACAGGAACGGCCCACCGCGCAGCCGACGTCCAGCGCCCGCCCGCCGCCGGCCGATTCGGGGTCGATCAACTCGTCGACACTGCGGCGCGGGAACCCCAGGGCCGACCGCGGCCCGTCCGGCCACGGCAGCAGGTCCTGGTCGCGTCCGTAGTGGAACAGCAGATAGTCGGCCAGCAATTGGCCCGCCTCGTAGGGGTTGTCGCTCATGGGCAGCCGGGCTGGCGCGCGTTCCCGTCGGCCGTTCAGGCGCCGCGCAGGGCGTTCAACAGGTATTCGGCCGGCCGAAAGTGCTCGATCAGCACCTCGGTCTGCTCGCCGCGCCGCATGCGCACCTGGACAATGTCGAAGTTGGGGGTCTTGTGGGGCGCGAACAGGATGTCGTCGTGGGTGCTGTTCTCGTGGCGCTTGAACATGTCCGGCATGATGTCGCCACCGAGATGATCGTCGCGTCCGGTCGCCAGATGGCAGGTGCCGAGCACTTTCTCATCCTGGATGTCAGCGCCCGACACCGGCAGCACCTGGGTGCCGAACCCGAGTTCGCCGAGCGTGCCGGTCATCGGGTCGTCGGCGAGCCGCGCGTTGTGCTCGTCGATGGTCGCCTGATCGCCGCTGATCAGGGTGCTGCGCACGATGTTGCGGTCGACCACATCGAGCACGCCCAGGGTGCCGTCCGCATACTTCAGCGGAAACTGGCCGTTGGCGCTGACGGGGACAAAGTAGACCTCGCCGGCCGGGAGGTTGGCGATGTCCGGCCGTTCCCCTCGGCACAAGCCGTGCGACTTCTGGGCCTCCTGGCCAGCCAGTTCCAGCTGGGCGGTCAGCACCCGCCCGTCCTCCAGCGCGAAGTCGATCTCGATCTGGTCGGCCCCGGTCATGGCCTGCCGCAGATTCTCGGCGTCGCGGCTCACCTCGTCGTAGTCCACCGCCAGCCCGGTCGCCAGAATGATGTCGTTGAGCCCGTGCATGGTGGCTCCGCGGAAGCCATGAACCTTGCACTTGGCGGTCAGCGGAGCGGTGGCCGAATAGGTGGAGACGCACAGGATCAGGTCATAGTTGGGATAGATGTCCTGCTCAAGGCTCAACACCTTGCCTGCGGAGTCCCGGCACTCATCGTGCAGATCGAGGTTGCTGCCATAGGTCATGCGATAGGCGAACATTTCACCGCCCTCCATGCCCAGGGCCTCCAGCCCGCCGTTTTGCAGCCCCTGATAGAACACCTCGTGGGCCTTTCTCTGGATCGCGTTGCCGGGGTCCTGGAGGAACCCGAAATCCTTCATCTGATCGAGGTCGTGCAGATCGATCAGGATGCACACCCGGCAGCCCCGGGTGGGCTCGAACACGGTGCCGAGCAGGCGCTCGAGGCTGAACGGCGGGAACGTGCGTTGCTCGGGGTCGAGCAAGAGGTCGGTTTCAACAGTGGCGGACATGGCAGGCAAAGCTGGGTTGATTCGGTGGTGAACAGGTCGATTATCCCACCTGCACCCTGGTGACGAGCGCAGGCAGCTGGAAATCGAATCTCTTTACGACCGCTTTCGGCGGCTGAGGTGCAACTGAATGAGGTCTGATGGCATGAGCGACAAGGTAGTTTGCATCACCGGCTGCGGTCGCGGGCTCGGCCGCGCCTTGTGGGGGGAATTCCTGCGTCAGGGTTGGCGGGTGGCAGGCTGTGTGCGCGATCCCGCGGTGGGGCGGCAGCTTGCCGATGAGGCGGCCGCCACGACCGGGCCGGACGCGCAAGGGGCAGGGCGGGCGCTGGCCGTGGTGGCGGATGTCACCGACGAGGCCGCGGTGGCGCGCTTTGCCCGCGAGGTGGTCGCCTGGGGCGGAGCGCCCGACCTGCTGCTCAACAACGCCGCCGTGATCACCGCCAACGCCCCGCTGTGGCAGGTGCCGGCCGACGATTTCAACCGCCTGACCGCGGTCAACATCAACGGCGTGGCCGCGGTGCTGAGGCACTTCCTGCCGCCGATGATCGAGCGCGGGCGCGGCGTCGTGGTCAACTTCAGCTCCGGCTGGGGCCGCAGCGTCTCGCCGGAGGTGGCTCCCTATTGCGCCTCCAAGTGGGCCATCGAAGGCATGACCCGGGCGCTGGCCGAAGAACTGCCGCCCGGACTCGCGGCGGTGCCGCTGAACCCGGGGGTGATCGACACCGACATGCTGCGCTCCTGCTTCGGCGACGCCGCCGGAGGCCACCCTGACGCCGCCACCTGGGCGCGGCGGGCGGTGCCGCAACTGGCCGCGCTGGGCCCGGCCGACACCGGGCGGCCGGCGACCATCTCCTGAGTCCCCGCCTGTCCAGGCGAAAAACCTGTCAGGCTATCGAATGGCATTTCCACCCGACCCGTCCTATTCATCGAGCATGCCGCGTCCCACTGCCGAACCGCGACCAGCCACCCGCGAAGACGGCGAATCGGAGCCGCACGATCGCGAGTTGGTCGCGCGTTGCCAGGCCGGGGACATGCGGGCATTCGACATTCTGGTCACCCGTTACCGAGGCCGGATTTACGCCATGGTCCAAAACCTAGTCCGCAACGAAACCGACGCCTGGGACATCGCCCAGGAGGCCTTCCTGAAGGCGTGGCGCGCGCTGCCGCGCTTCAAGGGCGACGCTGCGTTCTACACCTGGCTCTATCGGATCACCCACAACGTGGCCTACGACTGGCTGCGGAAACGGCGGATCGAGCCCGGCATCGAGTTTGATGACACCGTGCGCCAGGACCAGATCGACCCCGCCGGGCGCACCGCGCCGCGGCCGGACCAGCGACCGGACGCCGGGATGATCAACCGCGAACTCGGCGACCGCATCCGCGCCGCCATGAACAAACTCTCCGCCGACCACCGGCAGACCATTTTCCTCAAGGAAGTGCAGGGACTGAAATACCACGAGATCGCCGCCGTGATGGAGTGCAGCGAAGGCACCGTGATGTCCCGATTGTTTTACGCGCGAAAGAAACTGCAGGAACTCCTCCGTGACACCTATGAAGCCATCCATTGATCAGGAACTCATCCACCGCTACCTCGACGGCGAGCTTGACCCCGCCGCCCGGGTCGATCTCGAGCGCCGGTTGGCCGCCGAACCCGGGCTGCGTCAGGAGTGCGACCAACTGGCGCGCCTTGGCAAAATGCTGCAACAGCAGCCCGCGGCCCCCGAGCCACCCTACCCGGACTTCTTCAACGCCCACCTGCTGCGCCAGATCGAGCAGGAACAGGCTGAAACCGGCGCCGTCTCCGCGGCCGGCTCCGCCGGTCGCGATTGGTTCGGCTGGCTGCGCCTGCCGTGGCTGGTGGCCGCGGGAGCCACCGCATTGGCGGTGTTCAGCCTGGTCCGCATCGACGGACCCACGGGCCCAGCGCCGGATCCGGGCCGCACCTCCGTGGTCAGCACCTATGCCCCGGAGCCCGGCATCAGCTCCAGTGTTTACTTCGTCGACAGCGCCGGCGCCACGGTGATCGAACTCACCGGGCTCGATGACATCCCCGACGAGCAGAATGTCAGCGGCCGCGATCTAGGGTCGCACGAATCCGGTCGAGGTCTCGCCGTGACCCTGCTCGATACCAGTGGCAGGCCGGTGGCGGCGCTGATGGCCGACCTTGAGGATGGCGCCCCGGTGTTCCGCCCGCTGTCGCCGGGAGGTCAGGGTTGAGCCGTCCCACCAGAACCATGTCCGACCGATCGCCCGCCAAGCCCATGAACCCGCTGCCCGCTCCGACCCCGTTCGTCTCCGTCCCGGTGACCTTCACGTGCGCCAGTCCCCGCCGGCGCGCTCCAGATTGTCGCGGCAGGCGGCACCGGGCGCTGGCGGCTGTGGTCATGTTCGCGGCCTGCCTGTTCGGGCCGACGATGAATTCCGCCCGCGGCGCCGAGTCCGGCGCCGCACCACAGGGCAGCGTCGGGGACGCCACCGACGGGGTGGTGTGGGGAGCGTTGGTTTACGCCACCGCTGGCGAAGCTCCGGAGACCGCCATGCCGGAACAGCGCGAGCGGTTTGAGAAGGTCTTGCCGCGCCTGAAGCGGGCGTTTGATTTCGAGAACTTCTTCCTGCTCGGTCAGCATACCCAGGAAATTTTCAGTGCCTACGAAAGCTGGGTGGTGCCCTCCGAGGACCTGTTCCTGCGGATTGATTCCAAGGGCCCGGCCGAGGGCGGCGGCATCAACCTGCACCTGCAGGTGTGGCAGCGACAGCGGGTGCTGGTCAAGACCGACGCCGTCCTCCGGCCGGACAGCCCGCTGTTCATCCGCGGCCCCAACTGGCGCGACGGCAGTCTGATTTTTGTGGTGCTCGCCGATTGAGCCGATGCCGCGGTGGGGCTAGGGTCGCGGGTTACGCATGCAGGAACCACCGCAACAGATCGAATGCATCGGCGACCTGGTCGCCATCCGCTGGCCCGACGGCCGCGAGGACTACCTGCCCATGCCGCGGCTGCGGGCCTGGTCGCCCAGCGCCGAGCAAGCCGGTGAGCGCGACCTGATGGGCCGCCAATACGGTGGCGCCAGCGGTCAGCAGGACTTCACCGGCGTCAGGGTGACCGGTTGGAACCGGGTCGGGTCGTATGCGGTCCAGTTCATTTTCAGCGACGGCCATCGCACCGGCATCTACGCCTTCGACTACCTGCGCCAGCTGGGCGAGCGCGCCCGGGAGGAGAATACTTAGGCCGGGCGCCAGAGCCCGGGCCGCTCAACCGCCCGGCCTGACCGCTTCCACATACAGGCTCTCGCCGGCCCGCTCCGGCGTGTCGATCAGCAGCCTCGGGTCGGCCGACTCACCGAACCTCCGCGGCTTCACCGATTCAAAACCGCACGCCGACAGCGCGTGGCGCAGGGTGTCCTCGTCCCAGGCAAACTGGTGCTCCACGCCCTGGCGGAACACCACGTTCACCAGTTCCATCGGGGTATGATAGGCGTGGCCGAACCAGTGGTCCCGGTGCTCCCCGGTCAACGGCCGAAGCGCTGCCAACTGGTCCCAGCCGCCGGCGGCGTAGGCCCGCAGGTAGCGACCGGCGTCCGGCACGATGAAGCGGGCCACCGCGCCGGCCTGCATCACCCGCCGGCACTCGTTGAGGAACAACGGCACCTCGCGGGTGTATTCCAGGTGCTCGAGAAAATGCTCGCAGAACAACCCGCGCACCGAGCGGTCGGCGAACGGCAGCGACCGGCGCGCGTCCCACACGCAGTTGACCGTTTCGCCGCCGGCGCCGTCCAGGTTGACCCAGCCCTCGCGCCCGGCGCGGCCGCAGCCGACGTTGAGCAGGATGTCCCGCATCGACTCAAACCTGCGTCGCCGCCGCTTCGAGCGGAAGCGGACCTTGAACATGCGCCACTCAAAGCGCAGCTCGTCCGCGAACTGCGCCGGCATCCAGCGGCTGGCGCGACCGAACCAGCTGCGCCGGTGCGAACAGCGGCGCCGGTAGAAGGGAAAGATCTCGAACGGCTCGGCCGGTGGTGGATTCATGGAAACGAACAGGCACTTCACGGTCGGCGGAGGCGGCGGCAAACGCGGCAACGCGGAATCCAACAGCTTAGGCATGATGCCAGCGCGATCAACCGGCCCCGGGGGGTCCCCCCAAGCGTGAAGTGCTCCCCACGGTCAACACATCCGCGGTCCATTGGCCCGGCGACAAGGAAGTCGCCGCTCCGCCAGCGGCCGCTCCTCGAGCCCGCCCCCCGCAAACAAGCCAACCAGCGGCCCGAGTCCTCCCACCCCCAAACGCCGCCGCCCGCTTGCGTGACGTAGAAGCGGCGTCCCGCCGCTTGGTGAATAAGGAGTGGATGGAAAGGCCCATGAGGGGAGCACCAGTGTCCCCGCGTGCGAAGCGCACTGCATGGTCAGCACATCCGCCCTCCGTTCACCCAGCGGCGAGACGCCGCTGCCACTCTTGCTGCCGCCCCTCGAACCCGCCCCCGCAAACAAGCCAACCAGCGGCCGGAACCCACCCACCCATTCAACATTCAACATTCAGAACTCCCCCCCCCGCATCCCCTCCGTCCGCCCCCCAGAGTGCGGCCTTGTCAAACGACCGCGATTCGCCACCATGAAGGGGCATGGCCTCTTCACCCGCCCCCGACGACGACCGCGAGTCCCCGCCCCCGAGCGGCGTCGGCGGGGCCGGGACAGCCGGCGGGGCAGGGGGCGCCGGGGAGCCGGATGACGCAATCGACTCCGCCGGCGCGGCGATTCCTGCCGCCGTGCCCGAAGTCCTGACCCGCCGCAACTGGAACAGCCTGTGGATCATCCTCCTGGTCCAGGCCCAGAATGCCTTCAACGACAACGTCGTGCGTTTCGTGCTGATCGGCCTGGCGCTGGTCGTCGCCGGCGACAGCGCCCTCGGGCAGAACGTCGAACAGCTGTCGGCCCTGTTGCTGATCCTGCCGTTCATCCTGCTCGCGCCGGTGGCGGGATTTCTCTCCGACCGCCATTCCAAGCGGCTGGTCATGCAGCTGTGCTTCGTCGCCCAGTTGGTGATCTTCCTCTGGATCCTGCTGTGCCTCTGGCAGGGCTTCCTGTGGGGCGTCATCGCCGGTTTTTTCATCCTCAGCATCCAAAGCGCCTTCTTCAGCCCGGCCAAGCAGGGCATCCTCAAGGAATTGGTCGGCTCGCGCCGCCTCGGCATGGCGGTGGGCTGGATGCAAATGACCCTGATGGTGTCGATCCTGGCCGGCATCTTCCTCGGCGGCGCCTGGTTTGAAGGGGCGCGCCTGCGGCGCGACGACGCCTGGGCCGGCGCCATGGAGCCGGTGCTGGCGATCGGCCTGCTCAGCCTGCTGCCGCTGCTCGCGATCCTTTGGGTCATGCCGACCCCGGCCCATCCGCAGGTCCAATACCGCGCGGGGATCTGGTTGAGCCACTTCCGCGATCTCGCCGCCGTCATGCGCCGCCGGCGACTGCGCCTGACCGCGCTCGGCATCGGCTACTACTGGTTCCTTGCCAACCTGGTCGGCCTCATGGTCATCGGCGCCGGCCGCGAACTGGCTCTGGCAGCGGGCGAGGGCAGCGGCGTCGACCAGTCGGCCTACATGTATGGCACCATCGGCGTCGGGCTCATGATCGGCAGCGGGTTGGTGGCGTTCTGCAGCCGCAACCGGATTGAACTGGGCCTCGTGCCCTTCGGCTCGGCCGGGTTTGTCATCGGCCTGACCTGGGCCGGTCTGGTTCCCCTGGGGTCGTCGCTGTTCTACGCCAGCATGGCCTTCATCGGCTTCTCCGGCGCCTTCTTCCTGGTGCCGCTCAACGCCTTTCTCCAGGACCAGGCGGGCGAGAGCGAGCGCGGCCGCGTGCTGGCCGCCACCAACCTGATGACCAACCTCGCCGGCGTGGTCGCGGTCGGTATCCTGACCGGCATGAAGGCGTTCGGCTGGAGCGTCTCCAGTCAGTTCCTGATCCTCGTGATCCCGACCGCGCTGGCCTCCCTCTACGTGTTCCGCCTGTTGCCCCAGAACGCGCTCCGGTTTGCCATCGTCGCCCTCATCCGCGCGGTCTACCGCATCCGCCGGGTCGACCACCGCCATGTGCCCGAACAGGGCGGACTGCTGGTCATCTCCAATCACATTGGGTTCTCCGACGCCTTTTTGCTGGGCGCCTCGTTCGACCGGCCGCTGCGCTTTGTGATGATCGAGAAATACTACCAGCTGTGGTGGGCGCGCTGGTTTCTCGACCTGTTCGGCGCCGTGCCCATCACCCCCACCAAGGCCAAGGACGCGATCCGCAAGACCGCGGCCGCCGCGTCCGGCGGGGACATGATCGGCATTTTCCCTGAAGGCCAGCTGACCCGCACCGGCCTCATGCATGAGTTGAAACCTGGCTTCCAGCTCATCGCCCGCCAGGCCGGCGTGCCGGTGCTGCCGGTCTACATGGATGGCGTCTGGGGTTCGATCTTCACCTTCGAGCGCAACCGCTACTTCACCAAGTGGCCCCGCCAGCTGCCCTACCCGGTGACCGTGGCCTTCGGCGAACCGGTGCCCGCCCGCGAAGCCACCCGCGAGTGGGCCGTCACCACCTTCCGCCGGTTGTCGGCCGAGGCGTTTGCCCGCCGGCCGGAACTCAGCCACGACCTGCGCCGCCAGTGGTCCCGCGCCTTGTCCCTGAGCCGCGCGCTCGTTATCGGGGCTGGTCGTGGCAGCGCCTCGATCGTCACCGGCGACGGCACCCGCTTGACCGCCCGGCAAATCCTGCACCGACTGCGCGCCGCCGCCCGCCACGCCGGCCATGGCCA
>SKLO01000101.1 GCA_007123195.1 Verrucomicrobiales bacterium
ATCTGGGGGACGTTTGCGAGGCGGAATCATGGTCCGGCGAGACATCGGCAGGGCCAGCCAGATCAGCCTGAAATCGGTCAAGTCCCCCCCACTGGTCGGGCTGCCGGGATTCGAACCCGGGGCCTCTTCGTCCCGAACGAAGCGCGCTACCAGGCTGCGCTACAGCCCGCCGTGTGGTGAGAGCCGTAACCATAGAACGTGTGGTTCGGGTATGCAACCGGGGATTTCAACCGGTCGGCATTTTGTCCGGTGGGAGGCAGGAAACGACCCGCGGTTTCCTGTCCGCGGTTGCACAGGCGGGGCCTGAGGTGCTAAAGGTGCGGATTGGCCCTGTGCCGCCGACGATTTCATGACCCCGGAACGAGCCGCCCTAAGTTTTCTCAACCAGTGGAACGGGACTACCCGCGAGCATGCCACCGCGTTGCAGCGGCAGGGCATGGTGCAGCAGATCTTTGGCAACCGCCAGCTGACCCAGGGTCGGGTGGAGATCGAGGGCGGCTCCTACCATTGCACGCTGCGCTTCATCAACGAGAGTTGGCAGGGCGAGTGCGATCCGCGCGACCACCACGCCCCGACCGCCCTGGCCGCGGTCATGCTGGAGCGGCTGGAACGCGGCGCCGAATTGCCGGAGGCACCCACCGAGGTGGGATCGGACGACGTGCACTCGGTCCTCACCCGGCGGCTGCAGCGCAACCTGGACGATGAAGAGGAGGAGTTTCTGACCAAGCTCATCAAGCGCTACCAACGCTACACCGCCAGTCGCGAGATCTACTCCACTGATCTCGTCCGCTTGCAGCCGCGGTGGCCGATCGATTCCTACGAGCCGCTGCAGCTGTGGCCGCAACCGCCGGCCAACGTGGTCGAGTTCTGGAATTACCTGGCCTACAACTTCGACAAACGCGGCCTGCGCTGGCCGGAGTTCCTCAACGCGGTCACCGACCTCGACCAGGTGCGGCGCCGGCTCGAGGCCTGGGAACAGGACCGCCTGCAGGGACTGTGGCGCAAGCGCTTCCAGAAGTTCGGCCGGCGGGACGCGCGGCCCGAATGTGTGCCGCTGGAGCTGCGGCTGCTGGTGACCTTCTCCGAGCTGCGGCTGCAATGGCGCCGGCGCCGGGACGACGACGACGGCTGCGCCGACATCGGTGGCCGCGGGTTCCAGACCCTCGAGAACGACGGGCTGGCGTCTTTCATCGAGGATCTGGAGCACGGCCGCACCCGGCTTGATCCGGATTCCGCTGCGCTCTGGTTTCGTTTCATCGAGCAATGGCGCCGTTCAGGTCAGGTGCGGTTGCGCCTCGAAGACCGGCAGCACGGCCAATGGCTCGCCGACCTGTGGCAGGACGGTGCTCTGGAACCGCGGCTGCGGTCGCTCGACGAGGCCGCGTTCCGCCGCGAGCCGACCGCCCTTTGCTGGCAATGTAGCGCCAGCGGCAACGGCCACAGCTACCGGCTTCGGTTGATGCACGGCAACCACGGCCCGCCGCTGCCGCACTCGGTGCGGGCGCTGCCCGGCAGCCACCGCACCTTCTACCTCGCCGACGACTGCCTGTTCGAGGGACCGCCCTGGTGGGATGATGACACCGAAGTGCTGCCCGAATACGAGGTGCCGGCGGGCCTGATCGAAAGCGACCAGGGACTCGAATTCCTGCAGTCGATCGAGGCCGGCATCGACGACGAACTGGCGGCCCGGGTGGAGGAAATCCCGGTGCGGCTGCGGTTGCAGGCCAACCTCACCGACCCCAGCGCGCCTGGTGCGCGCGAACACCTGCTGTTGCGCGTGGTCGGCGCCGACCCCAGCGGCCGCCACGTCGAGCAACTCGGCCCCGACGGCTGGACCGTCACCCGCCAGATCCCGCCGGAGCCGGGGTGCCTGCGCCGGTTTGACCGCTCCCGGTTGCGCGGTGTCTACGCCCTGTTGGAGCCGCTCCAGCTCAGCTATGACCAGTCCCAGCAGCTGTTCCGCGCTCGCATCACCAAGGCCTTTCCCGAGCGCTTCCACCAGTGGCTGCAGTCGCTGCCGGCCGATGTGCCGCTGGAACTCGACGCCGCCCTTGAATCGCTGCGCTCCGGCCCGCTCAAGGCGCGGCTCGATGTGCAATTGTCAGGGTCGCCCGACGCCGACTGGTTCGACCTGCAGCTGGCACTCGACGTCGATCTCGACGAGTATCAACTCAGCCGCCAGGAGCTGAAGGAGCTGATCGCCGCGCGCGGAGGTTTTGTCCGTGCCAGCGACGGCCGCTGGCACCGGCTGGAACTGGACCTCAGCGAGGACCAGGCTCGCTCGGTGGAGCACCTCGGCATCGATGCCTTCGATCCCGGCGGTTCGCGCCAGCGGCTGCACGCGGCCCAGTTGGCCGACGCCGCCACCCGCCACCTGTTCAGCGGCAGCCAGCGCGACCTGGCGCTGGAGGCGGCGCGGCGCATCTCGCTGGAGGTCCGCCCGGCGGTGCCGACCGGCTTGAACGTCAGCCTGCGCCCCTACCAAATCCAGGGCTTCCAATTCCTCGCCTACCTGTCGGAAAACCGCTTCGGCGGCATCCTGGCCGACGACATGGGCCTCGGCAAGACCGTGCAGACCATCACCTGGCTGTTGTGGCTTAAGCGCGCGCGCGAGCCGGGTTGCGGTCGCGGGCTCAACCTGGTGGTGTGCCCGAAGAGCGTGGTCGACGTCTGGCTGTCGGAAGTGCCCAAAGCCACGCCCGACCTGCGCATCCGCGCGCTCGAGGATACCGCCGGACCGCCGCCCGACCTCGCCGACACCGACATCCTGTGCATCAATTACGCCCAGCTGCGGGGCTGCGCCGACTGGTTGCAGCCGGTGCCCTGGCAGGCGGTGGTGCTGGACGAGGGCCAGCACATCAAGAATCCCGACAGCCTCGCCGCCCGCACCGCGCGCAGCCTCCAGGCGGAACACCGGGTGGTGTTGACCGGCACCCCGATCGAAAACCGCCTGCTCGACATCTGGTCGCTGATGGAGTTCGCCATGCCCGAGGTGCTCGGCGCACGCGGCGTGTTCCGCAAGCGCTTCGATCGCCGCCGGGACCCGCAGGCCCACGTCCGCCTGGCCGCCCGGCTGCGCCCGTTCCTGTTGCGCCGGACCAAACGTCAGGTGGCGCCGGAACTGCCGGCGCGCTCCGAGGAGGTCCTGCTCACCGACCTCACCGAGACCCAGCGAGCGCTCTACGACCGCGAACTCGACCACATCCGGGGGGTGCTGCTCAAGTCGGCTGACGACCGCAGCCTCAACGAGAACCGTTTTGCCATCCTTCAGGGGCTCACCCGGCTGCGCCAGATCTGCTGCCACCCGGGCCTGCTCGACGGCGGCGACACCGCCGACATCGAGGCCAGCGCCAAGCTGGAAAACCTGCTCGAACTCATCGACCAGCTCCGCGCCGAGGGGCACAAGGTGCTGGTCTTTTCCCAGTTCGTGCGCATGCTCGAGGTCGTCCGCAGCGTGCTGCAGAAGCGGCGCATCCCTTTCTCCATGCTCACCGGCAAGACCACCGACCGCGGCCGCCTGGTCGAGGAATTCCAGGCCAGCGACGACGCCCGCGTGTTCCTGCTGTCACTCAAGGCCGGTGGCTCCGGCCTGAACCTGACCGCGGCCTCCTATGTCGTGTTGTTCGATCCATGGTGGAATCCGGCGGTTGAGAACCAGGCCATCGACCGCACCCACCGCATCGGCCAGCGCAATCCGGTCACCGCCTACCGCCTGATCTCGCGCGGCACGGTGGAGGCCAAGATCCGCGCCATGCAGGAATACAAGGCCGCTCTGGCCGGCGACATCCTCAGCGACGAGGCGTTCGGCCGCAGCCTGACCCGCGACGACCTCCGCTACCTGCTCGACCTCGGGCCGGCCGGGGCCGCGGCCCACGCCGGCGGCATTCTGGGGGATGAGGATGACGCCGGCCATCCCCTCGCGCCCGCCCGCTGAAGCCGCCGTCGGCGCAACATGCCCCATCACCATGCCGGTGACAGCGCTGCAACGTCTGAACAGGCCTTCATCCTTTGCCGGTTCGGCCCTGATCCGGTTGCGTGCCTGCCGCGCCGGACGTATACAGGTCTGACATGAACGACAAGATCGCCGCCTACGCCCATCCCGAAGTTTTGGTCGATACCGACTGGCTTGCCGCCCATCTCGAGGATCCGTCGGTGCGGGTGATTGAGAGCAACGAGGACATCCTGCTCTACGACACCGGCCACATTCCCGGCGCGGTGCACATCGACTGGCGCCGCGACCTGAACGATGCCACCATTCGCGACTACGTCGACGAGGACGGGTTCGCCGTGTTGTGCTCGCGCCACGGCATCACACCGGACACCAACGTTGTGTTTTACGGCGACAAGTCCAACTGGTGGGCCTGCTATGCGTTCTGGGTATTCCAGCTGTTCGGCCATGACCAAGCCAGGGTGCTCGACGGCGGCCGCGCCAAGTGGGAGGTCGAGGGCCGGACGATGACCCGGGAGAAACCCGCTTATGCGCCCAGCGACTACCCGCGCCCGGCCAGGCGTCGCGACGACGAGATCCGCGCGTTTCAGGACCAGACTCTGGCCCACATGCGCGCCGGCGGGCCGATGGTCGACGTGCGCTCGCCGGGTGAGTTCAGCGGCGAGATCACCCACATGCCCGAGTATCCCCAGGAAGGCGTGCTGCGCGGCGGTCACATCCCCGGCGCCGTCAGTTGCCCATGGGCCCGCGCCGCCCAGGAGGACGGCACCTTCAAGCCGGTGGAACAACTGCGCGGCATCTACCAGGGCGAACTCGGACTCGGCGAGGACGATGACATCATCGCCTACTGCCGCATCGGCGAGCGCTCCAGCCACACCTGGTTCGTGCTGAAATACCTGCTGGGCTACAACCGCGTGCGCAACTACGACGGCTCCTGGACCGAATGGGGCAACATGGTCAGGACCCCCATTGAACGGACCGCCGGCTGAGCCGGACGAGACCTGCTGCCACCCATTCCGCTGCCGTCATGAGCCGTTATCCCGCCGCGCTGGATGAAATCATCGAGTTGTTCGAGATGCTGTCCGAGGAGGAGCGGCGCGAGCTGCTGATCTCCTATGCCGACGCCGCCGTGCGCCACGAGCCGGCCGGGGACGAGGTGTTCGACCTCGAGGACGTGCGCAAGGACGAGGAGTGCACCGACACCGTCGGCGTGTTCCTGCGGGTGGACGAGGCGGACGGCGACCGGGTGGAGTTCCGCATCAGCCTCGGATCCAAGGTGCAGACCCTGACGCGCGCGATGACCGCCATCCTTTGCAAGGGACTCAATGGCACTCGCGCCGGCGCCGTGCTCGACGTGCCGGCCGACTTCGTGCCCCGAATCGTCGGCGCCGAGCTGGTGCGGCTCCGCAGCCAGACCGTCTACTACGTCCTCGGCCGCATGAAGGCGGCGGTCAAGGTCTACCTCAACCGCCGTCGCGCCGCCGCCGCTGGCTGAACGGCGCGGCTCCTGATCGCTCGCGCCGGATTATTTTTGAGGAATATCCCCTCGGACCGTGTCTCATTCCCGTGGACGCCTTCCGAGGCTCCCTGTCATTGCCAAACCAACACCATCATGAAATCCGCCACCACATCCATCCACTCCACCCTCCGCCGCGTGCTTGGTCTCGCCGCCGGGGTTTGCCTCGCCGCCGCCGGCCTGTCCGCCCTCACCGCCCAGGCGGAGGAGAAAGCCGACGAAAACGAACTTCAGTGGGAGACCAACATCGACGCGGCCAAGAAGCGCTCCGCCGACGAGGGCAAGCCGATCCTCGTCGACTTCACCGGATCCGACTGGTGCGGCTGGTGCATCCGCCTCAAGGACGAGGTGTTCTCCAAGGACGAGTTCAAGGCCTACGCCGGCGAGAATCTGGTGCTGCTGGAAATCGATTTCCCCCGGCGCACCGAACTGCCCCGCGAGCAGGCGGTCCACAACCAGCAACTGATGCAGCAATACGGCGTGCGCGGCTTTCCGACCATCCTCTTGATTGACAAGGACGGCGAGGTCCTCGGCCGCACCGGCTACCGCCCCGGCGGTCCCGAGGCCTATGTCGACCACCTCAAGGAACTGCTGCCGGCCGGCTGACTTGTCCGGGTGATGCGTCGGGTGGGCGGGCATTGCCCGCTTGTGGAACGGCACCGCCACCCGGCGCGCACCCTGGTTTCACCGGATCAAGCCCGCCGCCACCTCGTTCCCATGGGGGATCACGCGATCGAGCAGCTTGGCGCTGCTGAGCACGCCGGGCAGGCCGGCGCCGGGATGGGTGCCGGCCCCGGCGAAGTAGAGGCCCTCGACATCCTCGCTGACGTTGTGCGGCCGGAACCAGGCACTCTGCGTCAGGATGGGTTCGAATTGGAACGCCGATCCCGCATAGGCGTCAAGTTCGGTGACGAATTCCACCGGCGTCATGATGCGGCGCGTAACCACGTGGCGGCGCAGGTCGGGTGCCAGTTTTTCCAGTGATTCAAGGATGCGGTCGGCGTAGCGCTCGCGCTGCGATTCCCAGTCGACGCCCCCTTCGAGATTCGGTACCGGCGACAGCACGTAGAAGCTTTCGCATCCATCGGGAGCCATGGCGGGGTCGGTGCGGGTCGGGGCGTGAAGGTAGAGGGAAAAGTCTTCGGCGAGCACCTTGTGGCGGAAGATGTCGTCGAGCAGCCCCTTGTAGCGCGGGCCGAGCACAATGGTGTGGTGGGCCAGTTCCGGATACAGGCGGTCGGTGCCGAAATAGAGCACGAACAGGCCCATCGAGTAGCTCATGCGCTCGAGCTTGCGGTCGGTCCACTTGCGCCGGTGCTCCGGTCGAATCAGCTTGCGGTAGGTGTTGGCGACGTCGCTGTTGGCCACCACGGTCCCTGCTTGCAACCGCTCGCCGGAGGCCAGCCGCACGCCGGAAACCTGCCGGCGCTCCACCTCGATCTCCTCCACCCGACAGTTGAGCCGCAGCCGCCCGCCCATGTCCTCGAACAGCCTGACCAGAGCCTGGACGACGGCGCCGGTGCCGCCCATCGCGTAATGCACGCCCCACTCGCGCTCGAGGTAGTGGATCATGCCGTAGATGGAACTGGATTGGAACGGGTTGCCGCCGATCAGCAGCGGATGGAAGCTGAACACGACCCGCAGGGCGGGGTCGGTGAAGAACTTCGACACCATGCCATGCACGCTGCGGTCGGCGCGCAGCCGGGCGAGATCGGGCGCAATCCTCAGCATGTCGGTGATGCTGGAGAACGGCTGGTCGGCGAGGTCGGTGAAGGCGCGGTCGAAGATGGCACGCGAATGGGCGACGAAGGCGTCGTAGGAGGCCTCGTCGGCCGGGTTGAAGCGGCGGATCTCGTTCCTGAGGTGCTGCTCGTCGCCGTTGTAGTCGAACACCCGGCCGTCATCGAACACGATCCGGTAGTAGGGATCGCAGGGCACGATCCGCAAGCCGTAGTCCTCCTTGCTGCGGCCGCCCAGTGCGAACAACTCGTCGATCAGGAACGGCGCGGTGATGATGGTAGGCCCGGCGTCGAACCTGAAGCCGTCCTGCTCGTAGACATAGGCGCGCCCGCCGGGCTTGTCGCGCATTTCCAACAGGGTGACGTCATACCCGCGCGCCTGCAGGCGGAGGGCGGAGCCGAGGCCGCCGAAGCCGCTGCCGATGACGATGGCCGGCGGCCGGCCGGAGGATCCGGAGTCACTGGAACGAGCTTTGGCGCCGGCCGGAACCGTGGGCGGGGTCAGGGTGGAAACAGTCATGACAGTTGTCTTTTTCGTAAACGTTGGTTGGCCGGGTGATCACCATTCGCGTGCCATGGACATGTGGACGCAGCCGGTCGGAGAATCCCGGACGAAGCGCTCAGCAGCCCGCGATCAGTTGCTGGAGATCGTCGACCAGCTGGTGCAGGCCGGCGGTGCGCGCGGCCGGATAGGGGGCGGAATCGATCGCCGCCCGCGACTCCTCCATCAGTGAGGCCTGGCGGCGGCGCAGTTCGTCGGCGGCGCCGCAGCGCAGGATCAGGTCGCGGATCACCGCGGTGGTGGATTCGCCCTGACGTTCGGCCGACAACGCCAGCTGCAACAGCGTTTGCTCGGTGGCTCCGAGGCGCTCGAACGCCTCGGCCACCAGCAGCGTCTTCTTGCTGCAATCGAGATCGTCGGAGCTGCCGCAGGCGGCGCTGGTGGCGTCGAAGTCCTTGAGGTCGTTGGCGATTTGAAACGCCAGTCCGAGCGGACGGGCAATGGCCGCCAGCGGCATCAGGTCGGCTTCCTCGGCCCCGGCGGCGATGCCGCCGAGCCACAGCGGGCCCTCGATGGTGTAGCGGGTGGTCTTGAGCCAATACATTTCGGCGATCTCCATCTGGCTGACCTTGGAGATGTCGCGCGCCCCGTAAATCACGTCGGCCGCCTCGCCCCAGCCGGTGTCGACCAGATTGGTCAAAAGATAGTGCAGCATGCGCTCCTTGCGGTCCGCCGGCAGGGACGACTTGTAGACCGACAACTGGGCGGCGGCGAACAGCACGTCGCCGCCGATCAGGGCCAATTGCCGCCCGAGTTCCGGGTGGTCCTTCATCCCTGCGAGCCGGATCTCAAGCGCACGGTGCAACGAGGGCTCGCCCCGCCGTTCGTCGGAATCATCAATCAGGTCGTCATGGACCAGGATGAAGGCGTGGAGGATTTCAAGCCCGGCGGCGGCCGGAATCAGGTCGTCCAGATCGACCTTCCCCGCTGACTTGGGCGAGAACAATTCGTGACCCCGGAGGAACAGGCGCGGCCGTATGCGTTTGCCCGGGCGACCGACCAGTTGCACGACTTCGTCGACCAACGGACGGAACATGGGCTGGCGCCGGTGGCGGCCCAGCAGCCCGGGCAGTTCATCGGCGAGCCATTGATTGATCAGCCCGATCTGATCGGGCGCGGTGGAGGGCTGGGTGGAGGTCTGGCTCAGGTTCACGGGCTGTCGGGCTGATGGATCGAGAAGTCCGAGCAATTTCCATGCTCCCACTCCATACGCCGTCGCTCGTCCGGCTGTATGCGCCCCGTTGGATGCAAAAACCGCCCTGGTTGCGGCGCCTCGCGGACGCCATTGCGGCGACCGGAGGGAGGAGTGTCGTTGCGCCGGCATCGATTCGGGGCTTTCTTGGGGGGCGGCAGGATGTCGGGCGCGATCACGGGGACGGAGGGTTTCAACCGCGGGCGCAAGTCACCCGCCGGCTCAGGACATGCACGGTTCAACCAAGGAAATCAGCCACATTGCCCCGCCTCAAGGGGGGCAGAACGCCGGCAACGGATCCGCCTTGATCCGCCGCTTCGCCGCGTTGCTCGAACCGGCCGACGACCACGGGCTCGAGCGCATGGCGCGCCAGGCGCGCCGGCTGACCGACCAGCACTTCGGCCGCACGGTGCGCATGTTCGCCCCGCTGTATCTGTCGAATGAATGCATCAACGACTGCGCATACTGCGGGTTTTCGCGCAGCAATCCAATTTTGCGCGTCACCCTGCCGGTGGAGGCGGTGGTGCGGGAGGCGAGGCATCTGGTCGATCGCGGTTTCCGCAACGTGCTGCTGGTCGCGGGAGAACACCCGAAGTTTGTCTCCGACGGTTACCTGGAAGCGTGCATTCGCGCCCTGCGCGACTGGGTGCCCTCGATCGGCATCGAGGTCGGGCCGATGGAGACGCCCGAATACCGTCGCATGGTGCAGGCCGGGTGTGAATACCTGGTGGTCTATCAGGAAACCTATGACCGCGAGGTGTATGGCGAAATGCACACCGCAGGGCCGAAGAAGCATTTTGACTGGCGGCTTGAATGCCCGCAGCGGGGGTATGAGGGCGGCTTCCGCCGGATCGGCATCGGTGCCCTGTTCGGCCTGGCCGACTGGCGCTCGGAGGCGATGGGGCTGGCGCGGCACCTGGAGCATTTGCAGCGGGTGGCCTGGACCTCCTCGTTCACGGTGAGCTTCCCGCGGTTGCGGCCGGCGGCCGGCGGGTTCCAGCCGCGAACACGCTTTACCGACCGCGATCTGGTGCAATTGATGAGCGCCATCCGGCTGTGCTTTCCGCAGGTGGGCATCGTGCTCAGCACCCGTGAACCGGCGTCATTGAGGGACGCGCTGGCCGGGATCGCCGTAACCCACATGAGCGCCGGCAGCCACACGGAGCCGGGGGGCTACACCGGCGCCGGTCAGGAGGACGTGCATTTGACCGTTCGCGGAAAGCGGGTCGATCTGGATCAGCGCGGGGGCAGCGAGCGGGCGGATGGACAGTTTGACATCGCCGACCATCGGTCGCCGGAGGTGGTGGCCGAACGGCTGCGCGACCTTGGGCTCGACCCGGTGTGGAAGGACTGGGACGCCGCGATTTTGCCGGGTGGGAATGGTGGTCGGACGCCGAGCAAGCTGGCCGGCGGGCAGCTGGCGGGGGTGGGGGCGGTGTGATGGGGGCCAAGGTTTTTGGCTCCGGAAGCAGGTTGTGAGCCGCCGCAGGCGGCTGCCGTTGTTAATGGCCGTTAATGGCCGGGCCGGCCAAGCCACCAGCCCAAGCGCCGGAAACTCACACGATCATCGCCGGGCCCAGGACGGAGGAACGCCGTGGGGGTGTCGGGAGCAGACAGGAATGTCTACTCCACACTCGCCGCGGCCGCCCACCGCCGCGCTGATCTCCCACCCCTCGAACTGGTGGCGGCCCAGAGTGCAGGCAGACATTCCTGTCTGCCGTTGCCAATGGCAGGACCATGGCCAAGCCGCATCAGCCTGAGCCCGGGAACCCACAAGATCCTCCTCCACTGCGAGGCACGCAGGATGCCTGACTCCACGGTTGGCTCCGCTGCGAGGTGATCAGGTCGCCTCGGCGGGGGGCGCCGCGGTCTTGCCTCCCCGCAGGCGCATCAGGCCGAGCGCGAACACCATAGCGACCGCAATCAGGGCGATGGCCATCAGCGGACGCGCCGCCAGCCAGGCGATGGCGATGGTCACCAGCGCCAGCGGCACCGCGAGCAGGAAGCTGACCAGACCGGTGCCCATGCGGGCAATGCGGCCGAGGATCGGCAGCACGTCGGCCAGCACCCCCAGCGGGGCGAAGATCAGGTTGAAACCCACCAGGATCAGGACAAAACCGCCCGCCCTCAGCAGCCAGGCCATCAGGCGGTTGGCGGCCTCGGCCTGCTCGAACATCATCTGGGCCGAATGCTCGCCCAGGCTGATCATGTCGATCGAGGTGCCGGCCCCGGTGCGGTAAGGCTCAAGGTTCGCGCCCTGCTGGCGGGCGATCACGCTCACCGGCCCCAGCGGCACCCATTCAAACCGCACCCGCACATCACCGATCGCAGGGTTGGACGGACTGGTTCCCAGGTAGAATCCGCCGTCGTGGGGCGTGAACCCGTCGGCCCGGGCAGGTGCCGGACCGGCTTCGGGCTGCCCGGCCGCGGGCGCTTCCGGCAGCTCCGGCAGCGGCGTTTCCGACTCCTCGTCGTCGAGACCAAGCCCGAGACCGAGGGCCTCATCGAGATCGGCCGCCGGCGGCAGGGCATCGTCGGCCGCCGCGGCCTCGGCCGGGGTGGCGCCGCCGGCCGCGCCCTCGGC
>SKLO01000212.1 GCA_007123195.1 Verrucomicrobiales bacterium
CCATGCGCACGGGGCGGGAACACGGTTGCGTGGTGGTGATTTCTGGTTCCCATTAGCCGGGCGGACGGCGCCGGCTCGTATCGTCGATGGTGACCCGGCCCGGCCTGCTCATCCTGCATCCGTTTTCCTACGATTTATGGCTACTGTTCTCAAAATGCCCAAGCTTTCGGACACCATGACCGAGGGCACGCTGGTGAAGTGGACCATTGCCAAGGGCGACAAGGTTTCGTTTGGAGACGTCATCGCCGAGGTGGAGACGGACAAGGCGACGATGGAGGTGGAGGCGTTCGACGAGGGCGTGGTGCACGAGTTGTTCGTGGACGAAGGCGCCAAGGTGGTGATCGGCGGGCGCATGGCGCTGCTGCTCGACGAGGGCGAGGAGCCGCCGGAGAATCTGGATGAGGTCGAGGAGGCGGAGGCCGGCGGCGCCGATCAGGACGATCAAGCTGACGATTCCGATGCCGGGAAGGACAAGGCGAAGGAGGATGATTCCAGGAAGAAATCCCGCACGCGGCGGTCGCGTCGCGGCGGCTCGGGCGGCAAAGGCCGCAAGGCGACGCGCACGGCCAGCGGCCGGATCAAGGCCAGCCCGCTGGCCAGGCGGGTGGCGGACGAGTTGGGGGTCGACCTCGAGCAGATCGAGGGCACGGGACCCGGCGGCCGCATCGTCCGGGCGGACGTGGAGGAGGCGGCCGAGGCTGGTGGCGGTGCCGGTTCGCCGGCGTCGGCTTCGCCGGTGGCGCTGATCCGGCCCCAGGCCGGGCCCGACGACCAACGGGTGACGTTGTCGGGGATGCGGGCGATCATTGCCGAACGGTTGCTGGCGTCGAAGACCCAGATCCCGCACTTTTACCTCAATCTCGAGATTGACGCCGCGGCCCTGCTGGCGTTCCGCAAGCAGGTCAACGCCACTGCCGAGGCGCAGCCGGAGGGGCAGGGGAACAAGTATACCGTCAACGATTTCATCCTGCGGGCGGTGGTCCAGGCCTGCAAGGAGGTGCCGGCCGTCAACGCGGCGTTCGACGGCGACGCCGTGGTTCAATTCGCCGCGGTCCACCTGGCGGTGGCGGTCGCGCTCGACGAGGGACTGGTGACGCCGGTCATCCGCGACGCCCAGACCAAGTCGCTGCTCGACATCAGCCACACGGTCAAGGACCTGGCGGCGCGCGCGCGCAACAAGAAGCTCAAGCCGGACGAAATGCAGAATGGCACCATCACGGTGTCGAACCTCGGCGCTTACGGGATCGACAACTTCGATGCCATCATCAATCCGCCGCAGGCGGCGATCCTCTCGATCGGCGCGATCAAGCCCCGGCCCGTGGTGAGCGAGAAGGGCGAGTTGGCGGTCGGGCAGCGGATGTGGATCGGCATGAGCTGTGATCACCGGGTGATCGACGGCGCCATCGGCGCGCGCTTCCTGGCCTCGCTGCAACGCTACCTTGAGAACCCGGCGCTGATGTTGATCTGAGCAGGAGACAGGCGGACGGGTTTAAGGTCGTGCGGGGCCCGTCCAAGGGTGGGTTCGTTGGCTCGGGCCGTGAATTCCCGTTGGCAGGGGGATCGACCGGGGCCAGGATCAGGTTCGCCACTATCGCCAGCCCACCTCGACGGGCCCCGCGCCAAAGGCGCGAACGTAAAGATGAGCTGGCGGTAATGGCGTGCCTTGAATGGTCTGCTGGAAGGGACCTTCGTCATTCCAACGGCTTGGCCGTCCGATCCACGGGGCAGCCCAGGTCACGGGGGCGTCGGTGGCTGGAAACGAGGTCAGCTGGGGGCAGGTTGGGATTCGGAGCGATCCTCCGGTGGTATGGACGCGGACCATCCAGCCGGGTGGATCGTGGTGGTTCGAGTTGGGGGTTTTATGAATGGGATTTGGAGCTGCAGCGGTTGTTCGCCTGCAGACTCCTTCTTATAACGCATGGGGCGCCAAAGCGGTGGACTTTGTTGCAGGGGATTGTGTGAATATCTGTGGTATTTTTGGGGTTAGCGAAGCGTTGTTCAAAACATCCAGGTGAAGACTCTGCAGGTGACGAGTGCAGGTTCCGGGCCAAGAAGCTGGCGGTGGGAGCTTAATTTGGATGATCAGTATGCGCTGGCAGGCGCCAACTGCCGGCCTGGTTGGGCCCGGCGCAGATCGGCCGAGGCACCAAAACTGTTCAAGAGAACACTTTCAAATGGCGCGGCGCTTGGCGATCGGGCACCACTGGACAAGTGACTGGTTGTCGTGAAGCAGTGGCGGATGGAACTGAACGACGACCATTGGACCGCGTGGACCGAGCTGGCCTGGCGGGCGCGAAAGCGCGCGTATGCCCCCTACTCGGGCTTTGCCGTAGGCGCCGTCGTGGTGTCCGCGGAAGGGATGCCGTTTGCAGGTTGCAACGTGGAGAATTTGTCGTTCGGCCTGACGATGTGTGCCGAGCGGGTGGCGGTGGGGAATCTTGTCGCTTCCTTGGGGCGGGTTGAGTTGGTGGCGGTGGTGGTGGTGGCCGACACCGAGGCGCCGGTGAGTCCGTGCGGGGCCTGCCGCCAGGTGTTGGCCGAGTTCGGACGACCGATGATCCGGTTGGTCGGTCGCGGAGGGCGATGGGAGCAGTTTTCGATGGAGCAACTGCTTCCGCGACCGAGCACGGGAATTCTCGGGCGCGAGTGAGCCGGGGATCGGGAGGGGTTGGGCGGCCACCAGACCTCATGAAAGGGCGAGGGATGTGCGGGAGCAGGCGGGTTCAGTCATGCCTGCCAGGGTCGTGATCCTAGTGTGCTGTCTCCGAAATTCCCATGCAAAATAGGGGTATTTGACTTATTTGCAAAAGGGTCGCTTTGCTTGCTCGGTTTGGCGCCGCTCTCTTTTCCGAGTTCAGCGTGGCCCGTGCCCCCATTCACCGAGGCCTCCCCCTTTGCCGAGGCTTCGGCGGACTGGACGGCGGACAAGACGGCGTACAAGCACGCCTTGAATTCGGACCGGAATGCTGTTGGATTTTGCAGGGCTATTTCCGAGACAGCACACGAGGCAGAATGGCGGGGCAGTGCGCGCGTGGCGTGAACGTCGGATGAATCGGGCGGTTTGAAGATCGGTGCCTGGACCCTCTGCCGAAGGAAGCATGGAC
>SKLO01000544.1 GCA_007123195.1 Verrucomicrobiales bacterium
GGGGCGGATGCGCCCACAAGCTGACAATTTGGTTGCACAAATCGACTGGCATTCAGGGACAACATCGGCATTTTTCGTGCTGATAAGCCAATCAGACCTTGCCGCCCCAGGCGGCTCCATTGCAAGCCATGAAACGCATCGCCCTGACCACCATCCTCGCCGCCCTCGCTCTCGCCGCCGCGCCCCTGCTGTCGGCCTCCACCATCGTTAGCTGGGAAACCTTAGGCAACAGCGGCAGCGAACCGCTCGTCGCCCCCACCAATGTCGAGACCGGACTGGTCGGGTTGAATCTCGAGCGAGGGCCGGGGTTGAGCGCTCCCTCAGGAACTAATTCATTCAATTCCAGTGCGTGGGCTTGGAGCGGCGGGGTCCGGCAGGCCGACGACTACGTCAGCTTCGGGTTCGAAGTGCAGGCACCGTTCAAGGTCGATGACCTGAGGCTGCTGTTCGGTTCCCGTTCATCGAATGCCGGACCGGGACCGCTCGGCCTTTTCTGGTCCGGCGACAATTTCACCGACCCTGTTCACACTTGGACCCATGTGAATACCACATGGTCCAACGAGGACATCGATCTGGGCGGGTTGGGCACGCTCATGGCAGATACCTACGAATTCCGCATCCAGTCCATCGCCAACCAAAGGGCCAGCAACCCCCAGCAAACAATCGATGGCGGCGGCACCATGCGCATTGGCGACTATTTCCAATCAGGCCAGGGCTTCAGCCTGTTCCGCTTCGAGGGCACGGTGACGCCCGAGCCCGGCCGCGCCATGCTGTTGGCGATCGGTGGCCTGCTGTTTCTTGCGCGTCGTCGCCGCGCCTGAGTCGTCATCCCGCGTTGCGGGGCTGCCGCCAAACGCCGGGCATCGGCAAGCCAATGGCCCCCCACTCACTCAGCACCCCAACGCCCCGCCCCTACACGGCCTCGCGAGCGCAACGACCGTAGGTTGAATTGCAGCAATTCGACCGGGGTGCGGGTCGCTCGTTCCCTGTGTCTTCTTCCTTCACGGCCTCATTCGCCCGCTGCGAATGAACCCGCCACGTGGTCCCGGCACCCTCCTGTGCGCAGCACGCCCAGGAGGTCGAATTGCGCCAATTCAACCTACCGGGCTGCCGCCAAACGCCGGGCATCGGCAAGCCAATGGCCCCCTCTCACTCAGCACCCCGCACCCCGCCTCACCCCGGCCTCGCGAGCGCAACGACCGTAGGTTGAATTGCATCAATTCGACCGGGGTGCGGGCGGCTCGTTCCCTGCGCCTGCTTCCTTCACGGCCTGTTTCGCCCGCTGCGAATGAACCCGCCGCGTGGTCCCGGCACCCGCCTGTGCGCAGCACGCCCAGGAGGTCGAATTGCGCCAATTCAACCTAGTGCGAACGACAGTCATGAAATCAACCAGTGAACCTATCGGTCGCTGCGCCCGCGGGACCGGGGTGAGGAGATGGGGCAGGGTCAGTGGATCGAGATAGCGCCAACGGCGCGCCCCATACCAGCCTGGGCAACGCCGCAGGTCTGGTGGGTCAAGAATCATCCAAGGGCTTCACAGGCCCGCCCCATGGCAGCCATGCAGCGGAGCCGGGCCTTCAGTCCCCTCGGCCTTTCAGCGTCAGCGACATGGCGCGGTGCGGGATGCCTGCCTCCTCGATCTCGGGGCCGTGCGCTCGGAAGCCGTGACTTTGGTAGAACCTGAGAGCGTGGAGCTGGGCCAGCAGGGTGACCTCGGGCAGCGATTGGCCGACGGCAATGTCCAGCAGCTGCCGCAGCATGGCTCCGCCAAGGCCGCGTCCGCGCCAGCCAGCCAGCACCGCCATGCGGCCGATCCGGCCTTCGGGAGTCATCCGCGCGGTGCCGACCCAGTCGGGAGTTCCGGTCGTTGACTGCGCCGGACCGCCGCCATGGTCAGGATCGGACCCGGGCCGCCATGCCGCCGCCACATGCCAGCAACGCGGGTCTTGATCGTCCGGCTCCAGTTCCGGCGGCACGCCCTGTTCGTCGACGAACACGCGCAAGCGGATCGATAGCAGCGCGTCGGCGTGGCGCTCCCAGGGCAAGGCTTCAACTCGGATCATCGGGCAGCGGTTCATCGGGCCAGACGTGCATGCTGTCGACCATCTCCCGGTGAATGGCGCGCAGCTGTTCCGACAGGCGCTGCAGCACCTCCGGGTGGTCGGCGGCGACATCGGTCGCCTCTCCAATGTCCTGATCGAGGCGGTAGAGGCTGAAGCCGGTCAACTCGGCGCCGCGGACCATGTCGATGGTGGCTTCGGTGATGTTGGACAACCTCGGCAGCGGTTCGCCATCGGCCTCGATGGCGGCCAGCAGCTTCCACGGTCCCGATCGCAGCGCCGCGCGCTGTTCGTTGAGGGCATCGTAGAAAAACCAGAACAGCGGCCGCTCCGGCGCGGGACCCTGCCCGGTCAGCAGCGGGACGAGGTCGCCGCCGTCAAGCCGCAGGTCGGCCGGCGGCTCGATGCCGGCCAGCCTGGTGAAGGTGGGCAAGAGGTCGAGCGCGCTGACCGGGTCGTCGACCTCGGCGCCGGCTTCGACGTGACCGGGCCAGCGCAGGATGCCGGGCACCCGCACCCCGGCCTCGGTGGTCCAGAGCTTCATGCCGCGAAGGGGGCCCGGGGTGCCGTAGGAGCGATTGGCGCCGCGGTAGCGGTTGAGGGTCTCGGGGCCGTTGTCGCTGGTGAACAGCACCAGGGTCTCGTCGGCCAGCTCGAGGCGGTCGAGCGCTTCCAGCAGGTCGCCGACGGCGAGATCGATGTTTTCCACGTTGGCAAAATACTGCGCCTCGTCTTCGTTGGCCGCCACGTCGAGGTAGCCGGCCACCAGATCGGGCGGCGAGGCCACCGGTTCGTGCGGTTCATGGAACGCGAGGTAGAGGAAGAACGGTTGGCCCGGGTGTTGGTCTTGATGCCGTGTGAGCCAGGCGATGCCCTCGTCGGTGACGATGCGGCAGCTGTAGCCCTCGATCATTCCGGTGGGCTCGCCGTTGCGGACAAAATTGACCGGGTTTTTGTGCGACGGGGCGGCGTTGTTCTGGGTGGCCAGCCAGTGGTCGAATCCGGCGTCGCCGGGTTGGGTCTGGCGGGGGTCGTTGAA
>SKLO01000427.1 GCA_007123195.1 Verrucomicrobiales bacterium
TTCGCCGCCTTCTACGAATCCCAGTTCGGCAACTTCTCCCAAGCCGGCCTCAGCAACGGCAACGACCTGCTGCTGATGGCCATCCCCGAACCCTCGCGCGCCCTGCTGCTGGTCGTGGCCTGTGCGGGACTGCTGCTCAGGCGGCGGCGCGGTGGGAATTGATTCCTGAGAGACCATTGTTGGCGACCTGATTCTCAGATTCCAGTGGACGAGGCTCGCTCTGCGGGTTTGCTCCCGGGTGGCAGCCACCTTTGACTTCGAACAACAGCACTACCTGAATGGCGCCGGCTGGGTGGCCGGGGTGGACGAGGCCGGCCGCGGACCGCTTGCGGGTCCGGTGGTGGCCGCCGCCGTGGTGCTTCCGCGCGACTACCAGGGCGGGGGATTGAACGACAGCAAGAAGTTGACGGCGCTGGCACGACAACGCTGGTTTACACAACTGACCGCCGACTCCCGCATCGCCTGGTGCGTCGCCGAGGCGGACGTGCAGGAGATCGACTCGCTCAACATCCTGCGCGCCACCTGGCTGGCGATGCGACGGGCGGTCGAGGGACTTGGCCTCGAGTGTTCAACCGGCCGGTTGCTGATCGACGGCCGGCCGGTGCCGGGCCTGCCGTGCGCCGGCGAGGCCATCGTCAAGGGCGACGGCCGGAGTTGGTCGATCGCCGCCGCCAGTGTGCTGGCCAAAGTGCACCGCGACCGGCTGATGCAGGAAGCAGCGGAGCGCTATCCGGCCTACGGCTTCGAGCGCCACAAGGGCTACGGCACCCGCGCGCACCTGCTCGCGCTCGAACAACACGGGCCATGCGAGTTGCACCGCCGCAGCTTCGCCCCGGTGGCCGGGATGCAGCTGGCGCTCGGGCTGTGACCAGCCAGGTTTGGGGCGACCCGGCCTCTGCCACCGATTCCAACCCAACCGCGTGACGCCCCTTTCATGATACCCCGCTGGCTCGCCCGCTGTCTCCACCGGCTGCCCCGCCGGATGTCCTTGCGCACCCGCTCTGGCGAACGGCTGGGCCATTTGGCGATCGGCAGGTTGGGTGAGAAGCTGGCGGCCGCCCGGCTTCGACGCGAGGGTTGCAAACTGCTGCTGCGCAACTTCCGTTCGCCCCGCGGTGGCGAGGTGGACCTGGTGCTGCGCGACGGCGGCACACTGGTGTTCGTCGAGGTCAAGACCCGCACCAGCACCCGTTACGGGCGGCCGATCGAGGCGGTCGACGCCAGGAAAAGACGGCTTATCGAGCGCGGCGCACGGGCATGGCTGCGTCAACTGCCGTCGGATCTGGCGGTGCCGGTGCGGTTTGACGTGGTCGAGGTCATGCTGGCTGATGGCGGGACGCCGGAGATCAATTGGGTGCGCAACGTGTTCCAAACCCGCGACGGATTGGCTTGGGCCAAGCGCACCACGCGCTACGATCCCAAGCGCCGGCGGCGCGCGGGGCGGGGGAGACATGCCGCCGACCCGGCTGTCGCCACCACGGTCCCGGCGGAGACTCCGACGCCGGGTGACGATGGCCGCAAGGATGGCGTCCGGGATCCTAAGCGGGACTACTGGCTGCCCCTGTGAATTTGGACAAAATGGCTGACACTTATGTAGTCGCCCCCGCCACGCCACCCCTTACGCATCTACGCATCGCCTTACCCCGCCGTCGCGGAGCAGGCCCCCATAGGGTGGGGCTCCGACCCGTCCGGGGGTGGGGCGCGACCTTGGCATGCGCCCAATTCATTCACGGCTGCTTTCGCCCCCTGCGAATGAACCGCTGCTGGAAAGCCCCGTGCTCATGGGTGCGCACCACCCACAATCGCGGGTCGGAGGACCGCGCTATCGGGGGGGCAGTGACAGAGGCTCCGCCCTTTCAAGGCGCCTTCGAACGGCGCCGCCGCCCCCCGCCAAATCCGCGGGCTGCCATCCGCGCGCACGCCGCGCCAGCCCCCCGGCGCGTGGCCCGGCGACTCATCTCCATCACGGATTGCTGGAGGCGGCATCCCGGACCTTCTGCTTCTCCTCCTCAGCCTGCTCACGGAGCCTTGCCAGCTCGCGCTGCAGTTGCAAGTCCAGTTCCCGCACTTCGATGTAATCACCCTCGCGCCTGGCCTTGGCCAGATGCCCGCGCAGGTTGAATTCGCGTTCGGCGATGCGGGCCTTGAACCGCTGGTCGATCTCGGCAAGTTGCAGGCGTTGTTCCTCAGTCAAGCTGGGCACCGGGTCCTGTTGGTCAAGACGGTCCATGGCCAACTCGTAAGCGGATTTCATACCCAACCATGTGGTTTAAAAAGCGACAGTTGTCCAGTGGAGAGCCAAACAAAATCGCACTAAAAGGGCTGTTGTGCTTCGATTTTGACGGGACGCTGGTCGACACCAAAGAGGAGCCGCGATTTCATCCCGGCCTGACCGACCGCTTGCGCCACCTTGAGTCGGTCGGCTTCATGTGGGCGATCGTTACCGGACGGGGCTTGGAGCAGACCCTCGACGCTCTGGGCAGTTATGGCGTCAACCGGGTGCCTCATTTTGTGGTTGCTGGAGAATACGAGATCTTCTGGCAGGTTCCGGGCGGCAAGTGGGCCGATCTTAATCCATGGAACAAGATCACGCGCAGGCAACAGCGCGGCTTTTTACGGCAACATAAGAAAATATTCAAACGGTGGCAGAAGGAACTGCCGGGCGTGGTGGAGGCGGAGGTGTTCATCCGCCGCGACACCGCCGGCGTGGTGGCAGCGCGCACCCGGCACATGGCCGCGGTGTGCGAGTGGCTTGAACAACAGCAGCAGGCCGAGGCGCCGACGCTGGGATTCCAGCGCAACGGACGATTCCTTCGCTTCACCTTGGCGGGGCTGGGCAAGGGCAGGGCGGTGATGGAGTTGAGCCGGGCCATCGGTCTGCCGCTGGAACGCGTGTTCGTCGCCGGTGACAACCACAACGACCTCAGCATGCTGGAGATGCCGGCCGGTTTCGCGGCCTGTCCGGCCAACGCCGTGGACGAGGTGCGCGAGTTGGTGGCGCGGCGCGGAGGTTTTGTTGCCGACAAGCGCGCCAGCGGCGGCATGATTGAGGCAGTGGACCATTACTTTGCCGACGAGCTGGTGCGCTGACCGAA
>SKLO01000450.1 GCA_007123195.1 Verrucomicrobiales bacterium
GCCGGTGCTCGAAGTGCCTGCCTACCATGACGGCGCTGGAACTGCTCGACGCCTCCGGCAAGATGACCACCTTGCCCGGCGCGCTGGACCTCGCCCTGCTGGAAGGCCTCGAAATCCGCGGCGTAGCGGAAGTGCCGTTCATGGAAGAGCTTCTTGAACGGGCGCTCGCAGGAGGGGAGTCAAAGGCCCCGCTCGCCGCCATGCTGGACAAAGTGCTGAAACGACCGGGCCTGCCTGCCGGCCATGCTCCGCGCCACCTCGGATTGCACCCTCCCCCGCCCCTGCAGGTCGACCTTGAATCGTTCGAAGCCGACGACCACGGCTGGGAATGGCAACTGCGCCTGCGCTGGGGCGCCGAAGAACACCTGCTGCGGGTCCACCTGTCGGCGCCGGAGTTCCCCCCCCAGCCCGGCGACATTGCCGACGCCGCCTTCATCTGGCTGGTTCCGCTCGCCATGCACCTTGGCGTGCCGCTCGATTTCGGCCAAACCCTCCCGGTCGACAAGGAACTGCTTGACCGAATGGTTGAAGGTCAGAGCCTGCTTGACGCCATGCCGCCGGGACAGCTGCGCTCCGTGCCGCTGAACATGCCGACACGCCCGTCCGGTGGCCAGCCGGTCGGGCGCGTTCTAGCGTCCGCGTTTTCGGGCGGCGTGGACGCCCACACCCTTGCCGCATCAAGCGTCCCGCGGCCGGGGGTGCTGGTCTATGTGCACGGTATCGACAGCACGACCGACACAGCTGCTCGACGCACCAAGCTCAAGCATCAGGCCGCGCGTGCGGCGGCTTGTCACGGCGCCCCGCTGGCCTTTGTGGCTACCAACCTGCGGGCACTCCTCACCGGCAGGTTCGGGCTGCGCTGGGGCGTTGTCTTCCGAATGGGCATTCACGGCAGCGGCCATCTGCTGGCCTCGCACATCAACACCTTCTGCATCGCGTCCGACTACACGTTCGATGCGCTCACCCGTGATTACACCACCATGGTCGATCATGGATATTCCATCTTCGAGTTCAACCATCCGCTGCTGTCCGAACTCTCAACCAGCAGCAGGGTGCGGCAGGAATACTGGGATGACGGGCGCAAACGGCCGATGCGCCTGGAGGTGGTCGCCGGGGTGCCGGGCGCGCTCGCCACCTTGGCGGTCTGCCAGGAGGAAGCAAAGGGACGTTACACCGGCGACCAGCCGAATTGCGGCCGGTGCGAGAAATGCCTGCGCACCATGTGCATGCTGGCAGCACTCGGCCGCCACAACGACCTGGGCGCCTTCGCCCAACCCCTGGAACCGGAAGCGCTGGCTGCGATGCCGCCGCTCCCTACCATCGGCGCCTACACCGCGTGGCAGACCGCACTCAGGCAGCTTAAGGCAAGCACCAAAGCGCCGCCGGACATTGTCCGCCAGGTCCAGCGCGTGATCGAGCGCTCAAGCCGGCCCGAGTGGAATGACGCCGGCCGGATCACCGACCCCGCATTGCTGCGCGACCTGCGCCGGCATCGGGATTTTCCCCGTTGGCTAACCAAGGAGGGCTCCCCGCTGGCCCGGGCGGTGTTTGCGGACAAGCCGGGACGCCGGGCGTTGCAATGGCTGGCCCACCCACTGGGTTGGAAAAAGTTCCGCATGGTGGCGCTCGACCGTCTCGCTGCCGGGCAACCGGACAAAATCCGCCGGTGGATGCGGCGGGCGAATGCGCTGCGCATGTTCAAGAAGGATCCATGAACCACCCGATCTTCCGCATCCCCCCAGCGCCGGATTTACCGCCCGGAACCCATGCACTCATCAACAAGCCGGTCATCACGGAAGACGACCGGGGGTGGCGCTACGCATGGGAAGTGCTTCTGCAGGTTCCCGGCGAGGACAGCCTGACCTTGGGCGGCGCCTGGTTTCGCAGCAATCGACCGATTCGCCCCCTATCCGGCGCTGCCAATGCCGCGCTGGTGGGCTCGATCCTGCCGCTCATGATGACAGGCGTTCCGGTGCATGTGGAAGGCGGGGTCTCGCCCCGACTGCATCGCAACCTGGGCCTTTTCCAAGCCGCATTCGCCAGCTGGTATCCCGGGCTCAAACAGGTGGCGATTGAAGCCATGACGCCGGACCAGAACCTGCCGAACCCGCCCGCCGACCCCGAGCCCCCACGCGAAGGGGTGCTGTTCTCCCTTGGGGTCGATTCCTGGTTCAGCGTCCTGCAGCACCGCGACAGCGTTCAGGACCTCGTGTTCATCGACGGCTTTGATCTGACCTCCGAACAGAGCTTCGCCCGGCAGGACGTGCGTCAGGCGGCGCAAGAGGCGGCCAGGGCCGTGGGACGGCCGCTCGTGGTGCTCGAAACCAACCTGCGCGACTGGCTCGACCGATGGATCGACTGGCTCGTGCCCCACGGCAGCCTGCTAGGGGCGGCCGTCCTGTTGCTTGAAGGCCACCTGTCGAAGGTGTGGTTCCCGTCAAACGTCCGCGCATGGGAACCCGTCCCATCGGGGAGCAATCCTTTCACCGACCCATTGTATTCCACCGAGCATCTGCGGTCGGTCTACGACGGCGGCGGAACCCATCGGGTGGGCAAGATTGCTAGGCTGCTGGAGGACGAGGTGGCGATGAAAAACCTGAGGGTATGCTGGTCGGGCACCCGAGGCAGGCTGAACTGTGGCGAATGCCCGAAGTGCGTGCGCACCATGGCGACCCTGCACCTGCTCGGAGCGCTGGAGCGGGCCGAATGGTTCCAGTGCGAGCTTCACCCCGACATGATCCGCAAGCTGCCGATGACGCTGGGATTAAAGGACGAGGGCAAGGGCATGCTGAGAATCGCCAAAGCCCTCGGCCTTGAACAAGACCCCATCGCCCTGGCGGTGTCCGAGCGCTTTCGCAGGAACGAGGTCGAACAGCTGATGACCCCTGACACGGGTGCTCTGACGACGATGACCGATCCCGAAAGCTGGGCCGCCATGGCCCGTCTGGACCGCCAAGGACTGGCGGAGGATTTCATGACCCACGCCCCTGGGCGGGTCAACGAGGTGTTGGCCCCGGCGGTCGACCGGGTGCCGCGCGAGGTGTTCAAGCTGATGTGGCAAAAGGACCGCGACTGGCTCAAGCGGGAAATCCGC
>SKLO01000429.1 GCA_007123195.1 Verrucomicrobiales bacterium
GCCGCCGCCTCGTCGGCCATCCCGGGCTTGGCCAGAAATTCCGCCTCGGTGCCCTGCCAGTAGTCCAACCACAGGTGATGCAAGCGCGGGATCGCCGCCAGCTTGGAGGCGAAGTCACCGCTTGGAAACGCGCGCGGGTCCGGTTGCCGGCCAGCCAAGCGGATCGCACCCATCGTGCGCAGGCATTTTTCACATCGACCGCAGTTGATGTCCATGTCGTCCACCAATCCCTGAGCCTCCTCCGGGCACACCACCAGCCACTTCAATGCCTCTTCGCCATGCGCCGCCAGCTGCCGGATCCGCCCGGCCCGATCGTGGCCGTCATCCCAATATTCCAACTTCATCCGGCTGCCAGAAAACACCTCCATCAGCACCGGATGATGACCGGTCTCAATCGTTTTGTAGCGGATCAGGGTGTCGAAACTCTGGTCAGAAGCGATCGCAAAGCTGTTGACCCTGTGCGCGAAAAGGTGTCCCAACCCCATCACTCCGACCCGGAACACTGGTTTCCACGGCACCCCCAACCCGCCGGTCAACAGCTGCCGCAGGTTGGTGTTGACCAACGCCAGCGGCTGGCCGATCGCCGCCGCCGCCTGCCGCGCGCGACGCTGGACCTTGACCAACCTGTCTGCATCCTGCTGCTCCGAATCAATCCCGTGCAGGTGAATCATCAGGTCCGGCCGGGGCTCAACCGTCGCCGCCATCGCGCAGGCATGCACCCCGCCCGAAAACGCCGCGCCCAACACGATCTCATGATCCTCCCCGACGCGGCGGCCATGGCTCCCGACTGCTTTTTGCTCCGCCGCCACCCGGCGACCCACCCGCAGCGGCGCCTGCCGCATGCCGCGGAACGGCAACAGATGGACCAGCCCCGGCATGAAATACTCCACCCGCCCGGCCAACTCCGCGTCCACTTCCAATCCGTCGCCGAATTCCAGCGCCACTCCCAGATGCATCGCCGCCGGCACCAACCAGCAAAACGCCGCGTCGGCGATCTCCCCGACCCCCGGAGCCGGTCCCTCGCCGCTGCCCTCGATCAACAACTCCCCCGACCATTGATCGCGGCTCAAGCCCAGCCGGCAACGCCAGCCTGTCCCCTCGCCGTCGCCCTCGCCCCCGCCGGTCGATCCTTCCAGCGTCAGCAAGGACACCTTCAACGCCGGCGTCGGCACCTTCGCCAGGTGCCGCGGCAAGGCGCTGTCCAGGCCGTCGGTCGACTCCAGCAACCTCCGCAGCACGGCCGCAAGCTCCTGCCGTCCATCACCCTGACGATCCGCTTCTTCCAACATTTCCTCCAGGTAGGGCAACTCCGCCGACGACCTCACCCTCAACCCGCCCAGTCGCTCCAGGTCCAGCCGCGGCGGCAGCGTCGCCACCGCCCCCTGCGCATCGATCAACTCCAGCGCCGCCAGCGTGCGCAGGCACTTCGAACAACGGCCGCAGTTGTAGCTGTCATCCGTGTTCCATGTGCACACCCGCAGGTGTTTCAGCGCCAGCGGCCATGCCACCAGATGCTGGAGCTTCTGCCAGCGCTCCTCACCGGCGCCGTCGTGGTAGAAGCCCTGACCCGGGGTCGACCACGCCGGGTCCAACCGGGGATGCGATCCCCACGGCACCAACCGGTGCTCGGCCGCGCTCGACGCCAGAAACATGTCGGCGAATTCATCCTGCAACAACCGCGCCACCGCCGCCAGCGCCACCCCGTGCGCCGCGTCCCACTCGATCACCCGGTCGGTGACATCACGCAGGTTGGTCTTCACGATCACCAGCCGCTTGCCCAGCTCGTCGGCCACCTCGTGCAGCATCCCCCGGGTCTCGGCCCACAGCCGCGAGCGATCGTCACGGACGTCAAATCCGTGCACAAACACCAGCGTATCCACCTGGTCCAACTGCCGCTGGAGGGTGCGGAACGAATCCACCCCGCCGGTAAAAAAGCAGCCTGTTCCGCGTCCCTCCCGCGGGGTTGACGCCGGCCCGTCCGACCTGCTCCGGCCAGGATCACCACCGTCCCCTCCAGCAGGTCGCAGGTGGATCGCCGCCAGTTTGGGATACCAGTGGGCCAGCAACCCGATCGCTTGCGGCAACTGCCGTGCCAGCGCCTGATCAAACCCCTCCGGCAGCGCCAGATCCCGCCCCACCCCCATCGCCGGCACCAGCCATGTCGCCAGCCGTGCCTCCGCATTCACCTCCAGCGGCCGCCGCGCTCCCTCGACCTCAAACCAAACCGGCGCCAAACCCGGCGGCCACCCTGGTGGGGGGAGAATCTCAAGCCGCTGAAGCAGCGCTGAATGATCTTCGGTCATGGGTGTGATTGCCCGGTCCCACACCCGCCGAATCACAACCCGGTGGTCGGCGTGGCAGTGGACCAGACCAGCGCCTTGCCTCCTGCAGGGCAGAGACAGCCATAACCGGGCGTCAGTTCCTGTCAACACCAGCACTCCGGCACCGGGGCAGCCACGGCCAGCCGAGGCCGGCTCCCTGACCGCGCCGCCGCGAGGGAACCGGCGGCCAGCCGGGACCATTCCCAGGCCAGAGATCTGGTTGACAGCCGCCCCGGCCGAATGCATTCACACCGTGGCTTTCGGTTGTGGTACGGCGATTGACGATTGCCGTGGCACCAGGCGCCGCCACCAACCACCGACAGCCGGCCAAGTCACTGCGCGGACCGCTGGCATCGCCGCCCAACTCCCGCAACCTTGCCTCCAATTCCCATCCCCCCCCTTTCACACCAGCCCAAGAAGCATGTCGACCGACTCCAACCGCGGGCAGACCGAGCCCTCGCCCGCCACCTCCGAGCCCGGACCGCTTTCGGCCGCGCCGGTCGAACACTGGCAACGGGTGGCGAGGCTGTGGGATCAGGTGGGTCCGCCGCTGCGCCCGTGCCGGGAGGACATCGATTTTCTCAGCCACCACGTCCATCAATGGGCCGCGGCCGCGACCAGTCCGCCACGGGCACTGATCCTCGGCGTGACGCCGGAAATCTGCCGCCTGCCCTGGCCTGCGGACACGGAGCTGCGCGCGATCGACCACACCGCCTCGATGATCGAGGCGATCTGGCCCGGGCCTCGCGAGGCGGTGACCTGCGGCGAGTGGACCGCCCCGCCGTTCGACGACGCCTCGTTCGACCTGGCCTTTTGCGACGGCGGCCTGCACCTCATGAGGCACCCGGACGAACACGCCGCCTTCGCCCGCTCGATGCGGCGGATCGTGGCGCCCGGGGGGCTGTTCCTGTTGCGCCTGTTCGCTCCAGCCGAGCCGTCACGGCGTGAATCGGTGGCGACCGTGCTCGACGACCTGCTCGGCGCGCGCATCCCGAACCTCAACCTTCTCAAGTTCCGGCTCTGGATGGCAATGCATTCCTCGCCCGCCACCGGAGTCCCGCTGCGAGACGTGTGGCAGGCCGTGCACGATGCCGGACCTGACTTCGACGCGCTGGCCGATCGCATCGGCTGGCAACGCGAACATCTGGCGGCCATCAACAGCTATCGCGACAGTCCGAACAGCTACCACTTCCTGACCATCACCGAAACCCGGGAGCTGTTCTGTGGCGAGGGCGGCGGTTTTGTAGTCGAAGAAACCTTCATCCCATCCTACCCGATGGGCGACCAGTGCCCGTGGCTGATCCTGCGGCGCGCCGCGAAACCAGAAGCGACCGGAACATGACATCTTCCGCGACAACCAACGCTCGTTCGCCAGGCCGCAAGCCCCGGGTGCTGCTGCTCTATGGCGGCTGGCGCGGCCACAAACCCGGCAAGTTCGCCGACTTCGCCTGCCAAGAGCTGCTCGATGGCTATGAGGTCGAACGCGCCCGCACCGTCGACGTGCTGACCGACGCCAACCTCAAGTCGTTTGACCTCATCCTGCCGATCTGGACGTTCGGCCACCTCACCGCGCGCCAACAGGGCGCGCTCATGCGGGCCGTCGAGCGCGGCCTTGGCTACGTCGGCTGGCACGGCAACGCCAGCTCGTTCCTCGAGTGCCGCCCCCACAAGTTCATGCTCGGCGGCCAGTTTGTCGGCCACCCGGGGGACGACCGCATCCGCTACCGCGTCAACTTCAAGGACGACGACCCGCTGGTCGCGGATCTCAAGGACTTCACGGTCGTGTCCGAGCAGTATTACCTGCTGATTGATCCGGCAGTGAAGGTGCTGGCGACCTCGCCCATCGACGGCGCCGGGATGGACTGGATCAAGGGCGTGTCGATGCCCATGGCTTGGAAGCGCAAGTGGGGCGAGGGCCGTGTGTTCTACTGCACGCTCGGGCACTCGGTCGACGTGCTGCGGAAGAAGCCGGTGACGACGCTGCTCCGCCGCGCGCTGGCGTGGGCGTGCCGGGACTCGGAGGTTCCTTACTGATCGCCTTCAGACCGGTGCCGCTTCCACCAGCGTCAGCCCCATACCAATCGGCTGCGAACGCACGACCCGGAACCCCGCGCCTTGCAGCAGATCGCCGATGCACTGCGCCGATCTTTCGCGGGCGCCAAGCGCGACCAGCATCGTCAGGTCGCCCCGCACGGCGTCGCGATGTTCAAGCGACGTGTCCAACTGGTCCGGCAGGACCCGCTCGACCAGCAGCAGTCGCGCAGTATCATCCATGGCCGCCCGACAACGCTGGAGGATGATGCCGGCCTTCTCGTCCGGCCAGTCGTGGATGACACTCTTGAGCAGGTAGGCGTCGGCGCCCGCCGGCACGCTGTGGAAGAAGTCGCCGGCCAGAAACGAGCAGCGGTCCGCCAGTCCGCGTTGACCGATCCGCTGCTCGGCGTGCGGCTGGGCGTGGGGTTGGTCAAATACCGTGCCGCGCAGTTGCGGATGGGCATCGAGGATCATCAGCAGGAACTCGCCCGAGCCGCCGCCAACGTCGATCACGGAATCGACCGCTGCGAAATCGAAATGCTCCAGCACGCCCACGGCGCTGAGCCGGGTGAGTTCGGCCATGGCCCGGTGGAACACGGCGGCGGCGCCTTCGTCGGCAGTCAGGTGACCGAAGCCCCCGGTTCCGGTCGACTGCACGCGGGAGGCCTCGCCGGTGGTGACGCTGTGCAGCAGGCCGCCCCAGTCGCGCCACAGTTGAGTGCCCCACCAGATTGCCCACGCGTGCAGCGAGGCCGGATGATCGCGGCGCAGCAACTGCCCCAGCGCAGCCAGCCCGAACCGGTCGCCGCCCTCATCGTGGCACACCTCCACGGTGCACAACGCCCGCAGCAGCCGCCGCATCGCGTCCGCGTTGGCCCCCGTGCGTCCGGCGATTTCGTCCACCGTCTGCGGCCCGTCGGCGAGCATGTCGGCCAGGTCGAGGGCCGCCGCCACATGGACCGCCTGGGCCACCCAGCTGCCGCCGATCATCGCAAGGAGCCGTTCATGCTTGTTGTCCATCTGAGGTTATCGTGTCTACGGATCCTGCGGGCAACCATGTTCAGCCGGTTGAGGGCCAAACGCTGACCGGATGGACGTCGCGTGATCGGATCGGGCAAGGTGGCGGCGGTTGCGGCTTGAGCTCAACGGCATCCGGGGTGATTGTCCGGTTCAACATGAACGACTTCCCCCGAGCCAGCCGTCTCCACTCCCGGCGAATCCCGCGCGGCCGACCCCTGCCCGTCTGGCTGCCCGTGCTGCTCGCTCTGGCGATCGCCACCCCCGCGGTGGCCGAACTGCGCCAGTGGACCGACGATCAAGGGCGGGTGGTGGAGGCGGAACTGCTGGGCGTTGAGGAGGACAACGCGCAGCTGCGGCTGCCCAACGGCAATGTCAGCCGCTTCCCGCTCGACCGCCTGAGCGCCGAGGATCAGGCCTGGGTGGCCGAATGGCTGGCAGGCGCCGACGACCGTCAGCCGTCACCGGTAGCCGGCCCCGCGATGCCCGCCGGCCAAACACGGTTCAGCGGCGACTGGCCGACCTCGATTTCGGTGGGCACGTCGATTGACGTCGAGGTGGTGCGCGAGGATGCGGACGCCGGCGAGTTCATCTACCGCTCGCCGCACTTTGAGTTCCACAGCGACGCCCAGTTGCGCACCAACGTGGTGCGCGAGTTCGCGCGGCTGTATGAGGTGACCTACGCGGCGGTCGAGCAGTTGCCGCTGGATCTCAAGCCCGAGCCACCTGAGGACGGTCACTATGTCACCCGGCTGTTCACCGAGATGGATGCCTATCACGCGGCCGGCGGGTTGCCCGGATCGGCCGGGGTGTATGTGCCGCGCACCAACGAGGTGCTGGTGCCGCTGGAAAGCCTCGGCCTGAGGCGGGTCGGCAGCGGGTTCACGATCGAGGCGCGCGACGAGAACCACACCCTGATCCACGAGATCACCCACCAGCTGACCCGTCACTGGCGCGGCATGCCGGTGTGGCTCTACGAGGGTCTGGCCGAGTATGTGGCCAGTGCGGTCTACCGTCCGGGGCGTCTGACGTTCACCAACCGCATGTCCAGCGCGATGGATTACATGCGCAACTACAAGGGCGTGTGGGAGCGCAGCTACACCGCGGTGTCTCCCGCGGCGATGATGGACATGAGCTACCAGCAATGGAGCGCCAACATCGGCGGCGGGCGTTTTGGCGGCGTGCGCAACTATGCGTCGGCGCTGATCCTGACGGTGTTCTATTGCCACCACGACGACGACGGCAGCGGACAAGTGCTGTGGAACTACCTGCGGGCGCTCGAGAACGGGGTCGACGAGAAGCAGGCGCGGCAGCAGTTCCTGATCCGCGGGCGTTCGGCCGACGACCTTGAGTCGGAAATTTCGCGCGCCTGGAGGCGCGGCCGGCTGGATCTCTCGTTCGACCAGCGACCGGCCCCGGTTTCCGGCCCTGTCGACTGAGCCCGTCGCGGCGCTTGACGACGGCCGGCGATCGCGACGATGGTCCGGGTTGTGTTCGTCATCCCTGTGCCCGATCGGTCGCCATGGCGGCGTGACCACCTGACGCCCGGTGGTCTGACACCGTGGTCCGATGCCGACATGCTCGCACGGACGGGTCCGGGGCGCGGCTTTGGGACGCCCGCCGTGGCGCTGCTACTCTGGTGGGCGTGCTCCATCGGGGTAGGCGGAACGCCTCTGACGGCGGCCGAGCGGGAGGTGGAATGGGTGCCGATGACCCAGCAACGCCTGCAAGGGGCGGAATGGGCCGGGCGCGCCCGCCTGCGCACGGGCACCGCCGAGCCGGACGATCCGGGGCAAGGCGATGCAACCACAGCTGTCGAGATCGTCTGGAGCGGCGCCGGCGGGGTCAAATTGCCGGGGTTCATCGATGCCGGCGGGATCGATGCCGGGGCGGTCGAGGCGCTGGTGCTCGAGGTATTCCTGCACGGCGCCCAACCGGCAGCGATCGACCTGATGCTGTCGGAGCCCGATCGCCGGGCGGCGTTTCGCCGCAAGGTCGAGATCGTGCCCGACGAGTGGCTCACGGTCGAGGTGCCGCTGCGCTGGATGCGCTGGGATCAGGGGCGGGTGCCACGCTGGTCCGAGTTGCGGGACCTGCAACTGCACACCGACGGCCCCGGCCTGGTGGTGCGCCGGATCGGCTGGCTGCAAGGCCCCAACCGCCCGGGTGCCCTGCCGGTGGCGGCGGAAATTCTCGCGCTGGCCTTCGGTGATCAGGAACACCCGGTGCAGCGGTTTGATCACAACGGGCTGCGGGTGTGGGGCGCGGCGACGGCGGACCAGGTCGATGTGACGCTGCTGGGGCGCCATCTGGCCGAGGTGCGTGACCGTGTGGTCGAAGAGTGGGGTCTGCCACCGGAACCGATGGATGGCCGCCCGCCCACGCTGCTGGTATTCCGCGACCGGGCCGGCTACCGGGAGTTCGTGCCGCGCTACGCGGCCGCGCTGGGGGCGGTGGCGTTGCGGCCCGACAGCGGCGGCTACCATCTCCAAGGCTGGGCCTTGTCCTGGTTCGACCCGCGCTTCGGCACCCTGCGGCCGGTGTTCACCCACGAGTTCGTCCACTCGGTGCTGGCCCATCACGCCTTGATCGACGGCAGTCGCTCGGACTGGTTCCACGAGGGCATCGCGGTGCGTTGCCAGATGCATTTTCATCCCCAGGCCGACCTCGGCGAAATCGTGCGCCGGGGCCTGCGCCGCGGGGCGCTGCCGCTGCGCAAGCTGTGCGACGGTGGGAACCTGGAGATGCGGCACTACTGGCAGGCCATGTCGGTGGTCGATTGGCTGGTCGACAGCGGCGAGGTCGACCTGGCGACCCGGCAGGCGCTGGTGCAGGCCCTGCGGGAGGCCGGGGACACGGCGCTGGGCCCGCACCTCAGGCCGGTGCTGGGGATGGATTGGAGCCAATTCGAATCCGCATGGCGCCAATGGAACGAGCGGCGCTGGCGCGAGGGTCGCTGACCGGGCGCCCGGTCCGGCGGGGGTTTGGCTTGCAGCCGGGCGCGGGCTCCGTTATGGGTCTGCGGCATGGCTGACTCACCCTTGCCACTAGTTGGAATCATCATGGGCAGCGTGTCCGATTGGGACACCCTGCAGCACGCGGCCGAGTGCCTGCGCGACTTCGGCGTGCCGCACGAGACCAGGGTGGTCAGCGCCCACCGCACGCCGCGGTTGCTGGTGGAATACGCCGAGAGCGCCGCCGGCCGCGGGCTGAAGGTGATCATCGCCGGTGCCGGTGGCGCCGCCCACCTGCCCGGCATGGCCGCCGCCATGACCCTGCTGCCGGTGCTGGGCGTGCCGGTCGAGTCGCGCGTGCTCAAGGGCGTGGACTCGCTGCTGTCGATTGTGCAGATGCCGGCCGGAATTCCGGTCCCGACCCTGGCCATCGGCCGGGCCGGAGCGGTCAATGCGGCGCTGGCAGCGGTATCGATCCTGGCCCTGGGGGATGATGAATTGAGGCGCCGGCTGAACGACTACCGGCAGCGGCAGACCGAAACGGTGATGCATTCACAACTGCCGGATGCCCCCGGGAAACCGCCCCCGGGCCGGAGTGACGGCTGAACAGCCACCAAGCGGAGGTTCGTCAATCCCCGTAACCTCAGGGGTTGCGGCAGCCGCGCTTTCCGTGCAGCCTCCTGATCTGACAAACCTGACATGAAAACACTGCCACCGGGAGCCACGATCGGATTGCTGGGCGGCGGCCAGCTGGCGCGCATGGTGGCGCTGGCGGGCCGGCGGCTGGGTTACCACTTCGTGGTCTGGGACCTCGATGCCGCCTGCCCGGCGGCACCGGTGGCGGACGAGGTCGTGATGGGTGACTTTCACGATGAGACCACCGCCGCTGACTTCGGCAGTCGGGTCGACCGGGTCACCCTCGAATTCGAGAACATCCCGCTGGCCACCGCCGAGCGGCTGGAGCGGGGGCCCGGCCTGTTTCCCGGATCGCGCGTGCTGGCCACCTGCCAGCACCGGGCCAGGGAAAAGCAGTTCCTGCGCGCCGAGGGGGTGCCATGCGCGCCGTTCGAGCTGGTGCGATCGGCCGCCGATGTGGCCGCGGGATTTCATTCCATCCGCAGCGGGCGGGCGGTGCTCAAGACCACCAGCCTCGGCTACGACGGCCGCGGCCAGGTCAAGGTCGGCAGCGCCGCCGAGGCGGTCGAGGCCTGGCACTCGCTCGAGACGGACGAAGCGGTGCTCGAAGCATGGGTCGACTACCGCTGCGAGTGCTCGGTGATCGTGGCCCGCGGCCATGACGGCCGGATGGAGGCCTTCCCAATGGCCGAGAACCTGCACGAGGACCACATTCTGTCCGTGTCAGGATGCCCGGCCCGGGTGCCGGAGGACATCCGCCGGCAGGGAGAGGAGATCGCCTGCCACCTGGCCGACGCGCTCGGGGTCGTCGGCCTGTTGGCGGTCGAGATGTTCTTCACCAGCGACGGCCGGTTGTGGGTCAACGAGATGGCCCCGCGCACCCACAACAGCGGCCACTACACCTTCGATGCCACCCATGTCAGCCAGTTCGAGCAGCAGGTGCGCGCGGTGACCGGCATGCCGCTGGGCGACGTGACCCTGCGGCAACCGGTGGTGATGGTCAACCTGCTGGGCCAACTGTGGGTCGACCAAATCGAACCCGACTGGACCGTCGTGCTGGAACACCCGCGCGCGCGGCTGGATCTCTACGGCAAGGCCGAGGCGCGGCCGGGCCGCAAGATGGGGCACTTCTGCCTGTTCGGTCACGACGACTCGGAAGCCGGCATGGCACGGTTGTGGGCCGAAGCGCTGGAATTGCGGCAGCGGCTGCAGCCGGACGCGCCGGGGCCGGACCCTTCGCGCGCCTGACATTCCGGCGTCCCTTGCGCCCGCTGCCATCACGCCCGCTTTTGCCCCCTGCGAATGAACCCTCACCGTGGTTCCGGCCCCAGCGCGTGCGCAGCACGCACAGCAGGTCGAATTGCGCCAATTCAACCTACGGGGCTGCCGCCATGCGCTGCCATCACGATCAAGAGCCACTGACCACCAGCCACTCAGCACCCCAACACTCCGCCCCACCCCGGCCTCGCGAGCGCAGCGACCGTAGGTTGAATTGCAGCAATTCGACCGGTGAGCGGGTCGTTCGTTCCTTGCGCCCGCTGCCATCACGCCCGCTTTTGCCCCCTGCGAATGAACCCTCACCGTGGTCCCGGCCCCAGCGCGTGCGCAGCACGCACAGCAGGTCGAATTGCGCCAATTCAACCTACGGGGCTGCCGCCATGCGCTGCGCAGCATCCAGCCACTCATTCAACATTCAACATTCAACATTCAACATTAACACTCCCCTTGCCTCGCAATCTCCAGCGCCTCCTCGAAGCGCCGGCCCAGGTCATCCGCGTCCTCCAGCCCCACCGACACCCGCACCAGATGCGCGGCCACGCCGCATTGCGCGGCCCAGTCCAGCTCCTCGTAATGGGCCAGCAGGGTGTAGGGACAGGCCAGGGTGAAGTTGGTGCCGAGGCTGGGTCCTTTGCTCACCCGCAGCGCATCGAAGAACCGCGGCGCGCGCCCGGGGTCGTCGAACACGATGGAAAACAATCCACCGCCGCCCGGAGAATCACCGCTCCCGGCCAGGGCATCGCCGCCGCCAACGACGGTCGTTTCCGGCATCCGCTCGCGCGTCAGCCGCCGGCAGCTGGATCCTGGACTCATGTCAGGATAGTGGATGGTCAGGCCGCGGTGACGGCGCAGGCGGTCGACCAACGCGGCGGTGGTGACGTTGACCCTGCGCATGCGGGCGACGAAGTCCCGCGAGTTGCGCTCCAGCACCACGGCGTCGCCGTCGGCGAGGCCGCCCGACTCGCGCTCGGCCACGGCCAGCGCGGCTGACAGCGCGCCGGCGCGCGGGCCGTCCGGATTGACGATCGCGCAGCCGGCCATCACGTTGCCGGCACCGGAAAAGTATTTGGTCAGGCTGGTGGTGACGACGTCGGCGTGCGGCAGCAGGTCGAGATTGGCGGCGGTGCCGATGGTGTCGTCGGCCACCAGCGGCACCCCGGCCGCGGCGGCCCAGGCGTGCAGTTGCGGCAGGTCGACGCAGCGCAGCAGGGGATTGCTCGGCACCTCGGTGTAAATGGCCGCCA
>SKLO01000135.1 GCA_007123195.1 Verrucomicrobiales bacterium
CTGGTGACCCGCTACACCTATGCCGGCGGCGACGGCAGCAGCCCGCTGGCCCTGGCCAGCCGCTACGAGCGCCCCGCAGTGCAGGACGGCTCGTCGATCCGCGGCGACAACTACCACTCCGTCTACGGCGGCCTGAACTACTACCTCTGCGGCGACAAGCTCAAGCTGATGGCAGGGGCCGAGTATGCCACCATGGGCGGTGACTCGCGCTACAGCGGCATCACCTGGCTTGGCGGCGTCAGGCTCGACTTCTGATTCCCCAGGCGACTTGAAAGCCGTCCGGAGGACGGGTTGATTTCGAGTGCCTTTTCCATGAACGCGCCTTCGACGGTTGATCCGCCGGAGGCGCGTTCTTTTTTGCCTGGCATCAACGCCAACCACCCAACCTGGGTTTGGTGCGGGGCAGGCGGCGGCCGGACAAGGGCCTGGCGCCGGGGGTGTTGGGGTTGCGCCTGGAGCAACGGCGCGGCTGCCGGGTGGCGAGGGCTGCTGATTCAACGATTTTGTTTCATTGCTAAGATGGCACCCGGCCGGGGATTCCCCAATGATGGCCCGGTCGTGGCTGCAGCCGTTGTTGTCAGCGACGATTCCCAAACACCTCGACAAGCATGAAAATCAAAGCAACCACCATCTGCCTGCTGGCTCTGCTGGCCCAGCAGAGCCACGCTGGCGTGGAACCAGCTCCACAGGCGCCCGAGCCTCAGGTCACCGTCGACAGCGAAGCCTCGCTCCTTGATCGCATCTGGAGCGTCGCCGACCTTTACAAGGACGACTCCAACCCGTTCATTCAGGAACTGAGCCTGAGCGGACGCCAGCAGAACGAGTATTACTACTTCGACGCCAGCCAGGGAAGTGCTGACGGCTGGGTCAACCGGCGCACCAGAATCGGCCTCAAGGGCCGGTTCTTTCAGGAGTTCATCCTGCACGGCGAGGTCGATCTTGACCTGCAGAACCGGAACCCGGTCTACAACAAGCTGACCGACGCCTATCTGCAGTGGGCGCCGTCCAAGGCGTTCGCGATAACCGCGGGCAAGCACGGCGCCAAGTTCACGCTCGACGGCCACACGTCGTCCACGCGCCTGTTCACCATGGACCGCAGCAACATTGCCAACAACTTCTGGTTTCCCGAGGAGTATGTTCCGGGGGTCAGCGTGGGCGGCAGTTCGGGCAACTGGCTCTATAATGCCGGCTACTTCTCATCGGGAGAGGCCACCCCCGAATTCGGCCGGTTCAATGGCGGAAGCTTCTTTCTGGTCAACCTCGGCTACAACCTGAGCGAGGCGCTCGGTCTGGACCGGGCGCTCCTGCGGACGGATTTCGTGTATCAGGATCCGAATCCGGGCAACACGTTCACCCGTCAGAACGAGATGGTCGGATCAATCAACATGGTCATCGAGCAGGGCCCCTTCGGGCTTGGAACCGACCTCGTCGGCGCCAAGGGTTACCTCGGCCAGCCGGACCTGTTCGGCCTGCAGTTCATGCCAAGCGTCTATCTCAACGAGAGCAAGACCCTGCAGGCGGTGTTCCGCTACCTCTACATCAACAGCCGCGGCGATCGGGGCATCCGATTCGCCCGCTATGAGAATCAGATCGCTCCCGGCCGGGGCGATGAATACAACGAGTTCTACCTTGGCCTGAACTACTACATCTACGGTCACAAGCTCAAGCTGCAGACGGGTGTCCAGTATACCGACATGAACGACCGCACCAACACCGGTGGCAATTACGACGGCTGGGGTGTGACAACCGGCGTTCGGGTCAGCTGGTGACCACGGCACAGAACCGCGCGCAGCTGGTCACAAGCAACCGCGCAAATCTCCGCCCCGGGGCCGGCTGGTGCCGCCCCGGGGCTTTCTTTGTCATCGTGATGTTTCCGGTCTGGAGCAAGGCCGCCGCCTTCGGGGGTGCGGGTGGAGGTCACATGGTTTCCAGCAGATCTTCTGCTGCCGGCGCCAGCGGCCTGGGTGCGACGGGGCTCCTTTTGCTTCATCCGGTGCCACCCGCCCCGCGGCGCCCGTCACGACGGCGTGCTCCCGCGACCAAGAACCGCGAATCCGGGCCGGCGGCATTCAGTCGGCCGCCGTGCGCTAGTCCTCCAGATGGATCACTTCCCTACCCTCGTCCCTCCATTCGGACAGGCCGCAGCTGCCAACCACCGTGAAACCGTTTTCGTGCAGTAGAGCCGCGGCACGCGCGGCTCGCCCTCCGGCGTTTCAAGCAGTGACCACCGACGCATCGGCCGGGATCTCAGCCAGGCGCTGCTCCAGTTCATCGATGGGGATGTTGACATGCCCCGGCAAGGTTCCCAGCTCACGGATCTCGTCGGCACTGCGAACATCCAGAAAGAACACGTCGCCGGAATCCAGCACGTCCGCCAACTCGCTGGCGCTCAGTTTCGGCGGCAACCGGTCGCCCGGGGCGGCCTGCTCTTCAGCTTCGGTGGAAGCGGCCCGATGCTCGGTTTCGGGGTCGCTGTTTCGCGAGCAGGCCACCGTCACAAGCAGTGCCAAGGCCAAGGCCGTTGCGCCAGCGCAGCGCTTCGGTCCCGGCCTTTCGGCGTGGGTTGAACCAGAGTGGGAGATATTCATGGTGGGGCTCGAGGGCGAAAGGACCGGTTTCATCTGGGTTACGGCTGACATGGATGTGATGACGCGTCAAGCAGGCTTTGGAGCATGGCTGGATGGTGGTTCCTGGGGCAGTCATTTCGTCGTTCTGCTGTCGCGCAGGCGGCGATGAGGGTCCGGGCCATCTTGCAGTCGCGACGCCGATCGTGTGCTGTTCGGGCAGCCCTGGAGCAGGGGGACCGGCCGCGACGCCCATGGAATGGGGCCAGGGACGGGTAGCCACCGGACCGCAGAGGACAGCGCCGCGGCCGCTGGTCTGGCGGCCGGCGAAATGAAGCGTCGCGGACCGCCCCCCGCCCGCCGGGCACAGCTTGCCTCGGGCCGGGGCTGGCGCTACCTTGCCCCATGCCGACGATCGTCTCCGAGTCGAAGACCATCCGCCACGAGCTGTGGACGGCGGATGAATTCCTCGAATGGCTTGAGCCGGGTGTGCACGCCGACCTGATCGACGGCGAAAAGACCA
>SKLO01000475.1 GCA_007123195.1 Verrucomicrobiales bacterium
ACCGGACGCAGTCGACCGATTGACGTCGGATGACCTGCTCATGGGCTCGGATCCTGGGGACGATTGGGACTCATGAGGTAGCGTGTCGTCGACCGGCTCGAGCCGATCCGACAGATGATCCGGCCACCGGATTCGGATGGCGGGTTGCGGCGGTCCGCGCTAGGGTTCGCGGATGCGAGACTTGACCGAGCAACTGCGAGCGGGCCGCGATCTGGCGGCGGACGAGGTGGCCACGGCGGCGACGGCGCTGCTGGACGACGCGGTGGCTGCCGGGGAGCGGGCCGATTTCCTGCGGGCGCTGGCGGACAAGGGGGAAACGCCGGAGGAGATCGCGCATTTTGTCGAGGCGTTCCTGCAGCGGGCGGTGGTGCCGCCGCTGGATCGGTCGAAGGTGGATGGTCCGCTGGTCGATGTTTGTGGCACCGGCGGCGACAAGCTGGCGCTGTTCAATGTGTCGACCACCGCCATGTTCGTGGTCGCCGCGGCCGGGGCCACGGTGGTCAAGCACGGCAATCGCGGCATCACTTCGCCCAGCGGCGGCGCCGACGTGTTGGCGGCGGTGGGGGTGCCTGCCGACCAGTCGCCGGAAGCATTTGTTCACTGCGTCGAACAGGCCGGCATCGGGTTCATGTTCGCGCCGCGATATCACCCGGCGTTCAAGGCGGTGGCACCGGTGCGCCAGCAGCTGGCGGCAGAGGGACGGCGCACGGTGTTCAACCTGCTGGGCCCGTTGCTCAATCCGCTGCGCCCCGAGCAGCAGTTGGTCGGGGTGTTCGACGAGGCCCTGGTGCCGGTGTTTGGCGGCATCCTGGCCCGGCTTGGCCGGCGCAACGCCTGGGTGGTGCATGGTCGCTGCGACGGTGGCGGCATGGACGAGATGTCGACCGCGGGCGCGACCCGCCGTTTGCGGGTGGTGGATGGCCAAGTCGAGGGTGAGAATGGCGGCGAGGTGATTCATGCCAGCGACTTCGGGCTGGCCCCGGCAGCATTGGCCGACCTGGCGGGCGGCGATCCCTCGGTCAACGCCGACATCCTGCTGGCGGTGCTGGAGGGGCGCGACCGCGGGCCGCGGCGCGATCTGGTGTTGTGGAATGCCGCAGGCGCGATGTGCGCGGCCGGGGTGGCGGACAATCTGGGGTCGGGTTTGGCGCAGGCGGCCGGATTGGTGGACGACGGCTCGGCGCGCCAACGGTTGGAACGGCTGCAGCAGGCTTGCAGGGATTGACCTGCGCCCCATGAGCGGGATATTGGACCCCCGGTCCGCGCGTTCACCGCAGCTGCGCGGCCGGCCTGCACGCCCATGATGGAAACCGATCCTTCGCCAGCGACCGACCAGCGGTCCGAGGCCCTGAATGCGTCCACGCCAGACCCCGGCTCCCTCCCGGAGCCAGGCGAGGCGGCCCCCGGCCCGCCAGGGTCCGCGGTCACCGGCGCCCGCCCGCTCGATGGGCTCCGATTACCCGACGGCGTGGATGTGGCGATTTACGCCGCCCGCCACGCCGATGCCAAGCAGGCGGTGGACATCAAGGTGCTGGATGTCACCGGCCTGACCTCGGTGGCGGATTACTTTGTGATCTGTTCCGGTTCCTCGATGCCGCATCTGAAGGCGATCCGCAACGAGGTGCTGACCCAGTTGCGGGACGAGCACGGGCTGCGGTCGCGCGCCGCCGACGGCAATGTGGAGAGCCACTGGCTGGTGATCGATTACGGCGATGTCATGGTGCATGTGTTCCACGAAGAAAAGCGTCCCTTCTACGCCCTTGAGGATCTCTGGTCGGATGCCAGAACGATCGAGTGGCGGGAGTCGGGCGGTCCCCCAACCCGAGCGTGAAGATTGAACTGATCACCACTGGCACCGAACTGCTGACCGGCGAGGTGCTCAACACCCATGTCGGCGCCATCGGCGAGCGGTTGGAGGCGGTCGGTCTGCAACTCGAGCGCCAAACCAGCGTGCCCGACGGGGGGGCGGTGGAGAGCGCGATGGCCGAGGCCTCCAGCCGGGCCGATGTGGTGCTGGTCACCGGCGGGCTCGGGCCCACCCCCGACGACGTGACCCGCGAGGCCGCCGCCCGCCTGCGCAGCGCGGTGCTGCTGCTGGACCCGGAACTGGTCGGTCGGCTGGAGGCGTATTTCGCCGAGCGCGCCATGCAAATGGCTCCGGCCAACCGCCGCCAGGCCTACGTCCCGGTCGGTGCCGAGGTGTTGCCGAACGACCGCGGAACCGCGCCCGGCCTGTATCTGCCCGCCGCGCCCTGGGGCGGGCAGCCGACCTGCCACCTGATCCTGCTGCCCGGACCGCCGCGCGAGATGCTGCCGATGTTCGAGCGCCAGGTGCTGCCGATGTTGCAACGGCTGGCCGGCGACGAACCCAACGGGCGCGGCCAACAGACCCTGAGAGTCATGGGCCTTGGCGAGTCCGAGGTCGTGCAGCGGCTCGGCGAGGACTTCGAGCAGGCTCACGAGGTGACGCTGGCCTACTGCATTGGCGAGGGTGACATTTCGCTCAGGCTGTCCGGCGATGCCGGCCGGGTGTCAGCGGCCGCCGGGGCAGCAGCGGACAAGCTCGGGGCGCAGCTGGTGAGTGAGCGGGGGCAAACCATCGCCGAGGTGGTGGTGGCCGCGCTGGGCCGGCGCGGCGAGACCGTGACCCTGGCGGAGAGCTGCACCGGCGGCGGCATTGCAGCCCGGCTGACGGCGGTGGCCGGTGCCTCGGAGGTGTTCCGCGGCGGCTGGATCACCTACGCCAACGAAACCAAAGGCACCCAGCTTGGCGTCGAAGCCAGCCTGCTGCAGCGCCACGGCGCTGTCAGCTCCGAGGTGGCCGCCGCGATGGCAACCGGTGCCTTGAAGCGCGCCGCCGCCGACTGGGCGCTGGCGGTCACCGGCATCGCCGGCCCCGGGGGCGGCAGCGCGGAAAAACCGGTCGGCACGGTGCACATTGCCCTTGCCGGACGATCGCTGGCCCAGCCGCAGCTGGTGCACCGGGTGTTTCGCGGCGACCGCGACCGGGTGCGGATGTTGACCGGGCAGCACGCTCTCGACCTGTTGCGTCTCGCCCTGCGCGAGGCTCCGGCCCCCGGCGAGGTGCCGATCCAACCACTGGCCGAGCCCCGCGCGGCAGCGGTTGCGACCGAGCCCGCCGCGCGGCGGGCGCTGATCTCGTCCGCATCGCCAACCGAGCCGCTGACCGAGCCGGCGCCCGCGCCGCCGGCGACGCCCGCGCCCGGACCAGAGGTCGGACCCGACCGGGAGGAGCCTGAAAACCCCCTGGAGCCCCCGGCCGAATCAAAACCGACCGCCACCAGGCCAGCACCAGCACCAGCACCAGCACCAGCACCAGCACCAGCACCAGCACCAGCACCAGCACCAGCACCAGCACCAGCACCGGCACCGGCACCTTCGGCGCCGCCCGCTCCGACATCACCCGTATCCGAGTCCGGATCACCGGCCCCCAAGCCGCAGCCGAAAGCCATGCCGGGGCGCAAGCCGGCGGCGGAGCCCTTGATCAAGCCCGAACGGGCCGCACCGTCGGCACCGCTCGCGGGTCCGGGCCAGGCCGGAGCGGCAGATCCGACCCCACCACCTGCCGTCGACCGGTTGGGGATGCCTCCGCGCTTTGGCGCCAGGCCGTTGGCCCGCCCGCGCGGCCGGCCACTGCGCCGGCCGCTCAAGGTCCCTTTGCCGGGAGCCGAGCGTGCGGAGATGCCGGGCGATGACTGACCGCCCGGGCTCCGCTGGTCCCTGCCGGGCCGGCGGGTCCTGCGCAATCGCCCACTCACTGGCTGGTGGACTGCCGTTACCCGCGGCTGCCGTCCGCCGGGGCAGCGGGTGGGAGCGGCTCGTCTCCGCCCGGGCGGCGGGAGGTCGGGTCTGAAGCATCCGCCGAACCTGCCTCGCGGTCGCGGGCACCGAGCGCGGCAACGATCCCGCGGTGCACGGCATCGGGGTCACAGTCGGCGTCGATTTCGATCAGACGACGGTCTTGACGGTAGTGGTCTTGCAGCGCCGGCGCGGCGGCGTGCCAGGCTTGCAGGCGTTTCTCCAGCACCGCAACCTGGTCGTCGTTGCGGCGTTCCATGGCGGCCCCGCAGTTTGCGCAGGTCAACGGAGGATCGTTTTCGATCGGGCCGACGGCACTGTGGCCGCAGTGGAAGCAGGTCCAACGGCGCCGGGTGCGCTCAATCAGGACGTCATCGGGCACGCGCAGCCAGACGGCAATGGCCGGGGGCAGGCCGCGGTCGGTGCTGGCGCGGTCGAGCCAGCCGGCCTGGGCGACGTTGCGCGGGAAGCCATCGAGCACCACGCGGCGGTGGCCGCCGTGGTCGAGCCAATCCGCCAGCAGTTGCTGGGTGGGCAGGTCGGGCAGCAGACCGCCGTCGGCGAGGTGGCGGTCGGCCAGTTGACCGATGGCGGTGCCGAGCCGTTGTTGCTCGCGGATCAGGCGCCCGGTGGACAGGGTGGGCGCGTCCAGTTGCTCCCCGAGCAGGCGGGCCTGGGTGCCCTTGCCGGAGGCTGGCGGCCCGCACAGGGTGAGCACCATGGGCTCGGTGGTCACCGGGTCGCTCACATGGTCTGGCGGTAGAGCATGTAGGCGACGCCGATGATGGCGACGAGGGCGATGCCGACCCACATCCACAGCAGGGTCTCACGGCTGGCGGTGAGGGTGCCGGCGCGCGGGCGCTCGTAGCGGCCGCGGACCCGGCCCTTGCGCAGGAAGCCGTCGTAGTGACGCTGCAGCAGGTGGGTTTCCACCTGGCGCATGATGTCGAGCAACACGCCGACCATGATCAGCAGGCTGGTGCCGCCGAAGAACTGCGCCGGCACGGGGTGGACGCCGACCAGGTTGCTGATGAAGTAGGGCAACAGGGCGACGATGGTGAGGAACACCGCGCCGGCGAGGGTCAGCCGGCTCATGGTGTAGTCGAGGAACTCGGCGGTGGGCTTGCCTGGGCGCACGCCCGGGATGTAGCCGCCGCTCTTCTTGAGGTCGTCGGCGATCTGGTTGGGCTGGAACATGGTGGCCACCCAGAAGTAGCTGAAGAAGAAGATCAGCAGGCCGTTGACCGCGTAGTAGATCCAGCCGCCAGCCACCAGCCGGGCCATGGCGCCGACGAAGTCGCTGGCGGGAAACAGGCCGCCGAGGATCTGGGTCGGGAAGATGAGGATCGCCTGGGCGAAAATGATCGGCATGACGCCGGCGTAGTTGACCTTCAGCGGCAGGTATTGGGTCGAGCCGCCGTAGACCTTGCGTCCGACCACCCGTTTGGCGTAGTGGATGGCGATGCGCCGCTGCCCCTGAGTGAGGGCAATGACCGCGGCGATGACCGCGATCAGGAACGTCAGCAGCATGACCATGATCATGGCGTTCATCGGGCTGGCGTTCTCGCCGAGGAACGAGCGGTAGACGATCACCAACGCGCCCGGCAGGGCGGAGACGATGTTGACCGCGATGATCAGGGAGATGCCGTTGCCGATGCCGCGCTCGGTGATCTGCTCGCCCATCCACATCAACAGCACGCAGCCGGCGGTGATGGTGGTGACGGCGATGAACATGAAACCGAAGCCGGTGTTGGGCACCAGCGGCCCGTGCTCGGCCACCACGGTGGAGAGGTCCGGCAGCAGCACGTTGACCTCGCCCGAGTTCTGCAGCGCGTTGGCCAGCATGATGCCCTGGAGGAAGCAGAGCACGATGGTGGCGTAGCGCGTGTATTGGGTGATCTTGGCCCGGCCGCCCTCCTCACGCGACAGCTTGTTGAGGCGCGGCACCACGGCGGTGAGCAGCTGCATCATGATCGACGCGCTGATGTAGGGCATGATGCCGAGGGCGAAGATGGCGACGTTTTCAAGACCGCCGCCGCTGAAGACGTTGAGCAGGGCGGCCATGGCGGCGGCTCCGCCGTCGGCCTCGGTGCGGATCTTGGTCCACTCGTTGAGCACGTCCGGGTTGACGCCCGGCAGGGTGATGGCAACGCCGAGGCGGACGATGACGATGACACCGAGGGTGAACAGGATCCGGTCGCGCAGCTCCGGGATCTTGAGGCTGTTGGTAAAGGCGGAAAGCATGAGAAATCAGTCAGGCGGCTGTGCGGAGGGTTGGGAACGGCAAAGCCGGACCGGATGGATAACCCGGGCCGGCCCGCACGCAAACGGTTCCCTGAAACGGAATGGTCAGACCGTCTCGACGGTGCCGCCGGCGGCCTCGATCTTGGCCTTGGCGGTGGCGCTGACCTTGTCGACGCGGACCGTGAGCTTGCGGCTCAGATCGCCGTTGCCGAGCACCTTGACCAGACCCCGGCGGGTGACCAGGCCTTTTTCGCGCAGGCTGTCACCGGTGACCTCGTCGCCGTCGGCGAAGCGTTGCTCGATGGCGCTGAGGTTGACCACGTGGTAGTCGGTGCCGAAGGCGATGTTGTTGAAGCCGCGCTTGGGCAGGCGCCGGTGGAGCGGCATCTGGCCGCCTTCGAAGCCCTCGCGGATGGAGCCGCCGGAGCGGGCTTTCTGGCCCTTGTGGCCCTTGCCCGAGGTCTTGCCGTGGCCGGAGGCCTCGCCGCAACCGAGGCGCTTGCGACGGTGGCGGGAACCGGCCTGAGGTTTGAGATTGTGAAGCTTCATGATGGAAGACTGGATCGGTTCGGATCGATTGGAAACGGACTGCGGAGCGTGGCCTCAGGCGGCGATGGCCCCGGGCCGCGGCCGGCCGGCGGTTCAGAGCGCGGCTTTCTCGGCCACCCGCTTGCCGCGGGAGCGGAAGATTTCCTCCTTGGTGCGCAGCTGCATGAGGGCGTCCATGGTGGCCTTGACCACGTTGGCGTGGTTGTTGGAGCCGAGCGACTTGGCGAGCACGTCGCGGATTCCGACCGCCTCGACCACGGCGCGCACGCCGCCGCCGGCGATGATGCCGGTACCGGCCGAGGCCGGGCGCAGCAACACCTTGCCGCCACCGTGCTCACAATAGATCGGATGCGGGATGGTGCCGTCGCGCAGGGCGATCTTGACCATCGACTTCTTGGCCGACTCGCTGGCCTTGCGGATGGCGTCGGCGACCTCGTTGGCCTTGCCGAAGCCGAAGCCGACCTTGCCGTTGCGGTCTCCGGCAACCACCAGGGCGCTGAAGCTGAAGCGGCGGCCGCCCTTGACGACCTTGGCGCAGCGGTTGACGTGGACCACTTTCTCGACCATCTCGCTGCCTTCATCGGAAGCGGGCGGCCGGTCGTTGCCGTGGCGGGTGTTGGAGACTTGAGACATGTGCGGTGCTGGAATTGGAGTGGCGATGGTTCGCGGTGAATTGAAGGGTCAGACCTGGATGCCGGCCTCGCGCACGGCATCGGCCAGGGCGGCGACCTTGCCGTGGTAGCGGAAGCCGCCGCGGTCGAACACCGCGGTGCCGATGTTCAGGGACTTGGCCTTGTCGGCCAGCGCCTTGCCAACCTCGGTGGCGTTGCCGACGTTGGCGCCGCTGCGCCCGATCTGGCGGGTGGAGGCGGCGGCCAGGGTGCGGCCGGCATCGTCGTCGATCAGCTGGGCATAAACGTTGTGATTGGAAAAGTGCACGGCCAGACGTGGCCGGGCGGCGGTGCCGCTGATTTTCTTGCGGATCCGGCGGCGGACCTTGGCGCGGATGGCTTTGCGATGGATCGTGGCCATGATGGTATACGGGTGGCTTGAAACAGGATGGTGGGGCCGGCCGCGGATGAATCCGCGGCGCCGGCCGGACGGGCTGTTTACTTCTTGACGCTCTTGCCCTCCTTGCGGCGGATGTATTCGCCCACGTAGGCGACGCCCTTGCCCTTGTAGGGCTCCGGCGGGTAGTAGGCGCGGACCTCGGCGGCGAACTGGCCGACGCGCTGTTTGTCGATGCCTTCGACCTGAATCTTGGTGTTCTCGTTGACGGTGACCTTGAGGTCGTCCGGGATCGGGTGCAGCACCGGGTGCGAGTAACCGAGGCTGAGGTCGAGTTCCTTGCCCTTGACGGCGGCACGGAAGCCGACGCCCTTGATCTCAAGGTTCTTGACGAAGCCCTCGTGGACGCCCTGGACCATGTTGGCAACGATGCTGCGGGCGGTGCCGTGCATCGCCCGATGGCGGCGCTGGTCGCTGGCGCGATCGACCACGATGGTGTTGTCTTGCTGGCTGATCTCGACGCCTTCCGGCAGCTCCCATTCGAGCTTGCCCTTGGGGCCCTCGATCTGGACGCGGCTTTGATCGATCTTGATCGAAACCTTGTCAGGCAGAGTGATGGGCAACTTTCCTACGCGGGACATGGTGGCGGTCTCCTGTGGTGTGAGTGAAAATGAATTGATCGCAACCGGGCGCTGACGCCCGGTTACCAGACGAAGGCCATGAGTTCGCCGCCGAGTTTTTCGCGGCGGGCCTTGTGACCGGTCATGAGACCTTTCGAGGTGGACACGATGGCGATGCCCAGGCCGCCGAGCACGGGCGGGATGGTGCCGACGCCAACATACTTGCGCAGGCCGGGACGGCTGACGCGCTTGAGGTCGGTGATCACCGGGCGACCGGTGTCCGAGAACTTGACCTTGACCTTCAGCTCGGGGAACCGGCCTGAGGTATCGACCTCGTAATTCCAGATGTAACCCTCCTCGGCCAGGATCCGGGCGACCTCGCCCTTGACCCGGGAATAGGGTGCGGTGAATGACTCGTTGCCTGCCCGGCTGGCGTTGCGCAGGCGGGTCAGGAAGTCGGCGATGGGATCAGACAAAACACTCATATCTCGTGGTTTTCGATATCCGGCGAAACGGGTTCCGCGCGAAAATTGGCAAAGTGGTGTGAATCAGGACGGTCCGGCGGGCGCGGCACCCGGCCGGTCGCGGACGAATCAGGCGGCTTCGGATTGTTCCTCGGCGCCTTCTTCACCGGCGGACGACTTGCCGCCGGCGCGCATCGGCATGCCGAGTTCCTTGAGCAGGGCACGGGCCTCGTCGTCGGTGTTGGCGCTGGTGACGACGGTGATGTCGAAGCCGAGGTTGCGCTTGATCTTGTCCAGCTCGATCTCCGGGAAGATGGACTGGTCGGCGATGCCGATGGTGTAATTGCCGCGGCCGTCGAAACTTTTGGGCGAGAGGCCGCGGAAGTCGCGGATCCGCGGCGTGGCGATGAACATGAAGCGGGCCAGAAACTCATACATGCGCCGGCCCCGCAGGGTGACCCGGGCGGCGATGGGCTCGCCCTCGCGCAGCTTGAAGTTCGACACGCTTTTCTTGGCCAGGCTGATCACCGGTTTCTGGCCGGTGATGGTGCTGAGTTCCTGGACGGCGTCCTCGATCGCCTGCTTGCGGTCCGGTTGGGAACCGACGCTGCAGTTGAGGACGACCTTCTCCAGCCGCGGCACCTGATGCAGGTTGCGGTATTGGAACTTCTCCGTCAGGGCCGGGACCACGCGGTCGCGGTAATCGGTGATGAGCTGTGGCTGCATGGAATACTTCTGTTGCCCCCTGTATCCGCGCCGGGGCCAAGGGCCGTGGACAGCGCGGGCAGCGGGGACCGTCAAACTGGCACGGTCAACCGGCCTTGGCAACCAGTTTGACGTTCGAAATGTGGATCGGTCCCTCGCGCTCGACGATCGCGCCTTCAGGGTGCTGCTGGGAGCGGCGGGTGTGGCGCTTGATCATGCGCACACCCTCGATGATCACCTGCTGCTTGGCCGGCAGCACCTCCAGCACGGCGCCGGTGGCGCCCTTGTGGTTGCCGGCGATGACCTCGACTTGGTCGCCTTTCTTGACGTGGGTCTTGAGATTGGTTCGTTGCATCAAAGTACCTCCGGGGCCAGGGAAACGATCTTCATGAAGTTTTTCTCCCGCAGCTCGCGCGCCACCGGGCCGAAGATGCGGCTGCCGCGGGGGTTGTTGTCCTTGTCGATGATGACAATGGCGTTGCGGTCGAAGCGCAGCACCGAGCCGTCGGGACGACGGATGGGGGCGGCGGTGCGGACCACGACCGCGCGCACGACCTCGCCTTTCTTGACCGCCCCGGTCGGGGTGGCCTCGCGGACGTGGGCCGTGATGATGTCGCCGACGTTGGCAACGCGGGTGCGTTTGCCGAGGACACCGATCATTTTTGCCGCCCGGGCGCCGGTGTTGTCGGCGACCTGCAGCTTGGATTCCATCTGGATCATAGTGGTCTGGTAGGTTGGCTGGTAATGCCGTGGCCGACGTGGCGGGTCCGCCGGGCCTGATCAATGCGCGAGCACCTCGACCAGACGCCAGCGCTTGAGCTTGCTGAGCGGACGGGTCTCGATGATGCGCACCTTGTCACCGGTCCTGGCTTCGCCCTTTTCGTCATGGGCGTAGAGCTTGGTGGTGCGCTTGATGATCTTCTTGAATTGCGGGTGCGGCACGCGACGGACCACGGAGACAACGATGGTCTGGTCCATTTTGTCGGACACCACCACGCCGACGCGGGTCTTGCGGGTGTCCTTGCCGCGGGTTTCGGATTGGTTTTCGGTGCTCATAGGGCGTGATCGGTTCGACTGGGGCGCGGCGGGTTGCGGCCGGCACGGTGGTGGACTCAGTTCTTTGCCGCAACCGTGGCGGCGGCGCGACGGCGCTCGGACAGCAGGGTTTCGATAGTGGCCACCTCGCGTCGCAGCAGCCGCAGCCGGGCGGAGTTCTCCAGCTGGCCGCTCTGTTGCTGCACTCGCAGGTGGACCATCTCCTGCTTGAGGTCGCGGCGGCGGGTGGTGAGTTCCTGATTGGTCAGTTCGCGAAGTTCCTTGATCTTCATCGCTATAAATTGGGTGCGGTTGTGGCGGCGGCCCGTCGAGGGTCCCCGGCCGTTGGTCCCGGGTGTCAGCGGGTGATGAACCGGCAGCGGATGCCGAGCTTGTTGGCGGCCAGGCGGAATGCCTCGCGGGCCTGGTTCTCGGTGCAGTTGGCCAGTTCAAACATGACGTGGCCCGGCTTGACGACGGCGACCCAATAGGCCGGGGCGCCTTTGCCCTTGCCCATCCGGGTTTCGGGCGGCCGTGACGTGACCGGCTTGTGCGGGAACACGCGAATCCAGAGCTTGCCTTTCCGTTTGAGAAAGCGGTTGATGGCGATCCGGCAGGCCTCGATCTGGTTGTTCTTGATCCACTCGCGCTCGAGGGTCTGCAGGCCGAATTCGCCGAAATCCACCTTGTTGCCACGGGTGGCGTTGCCGGCGCGGCTGCCGCGCTGGCTCTTGCGAAACTTCACTCTTCTGGGCATCAATGCCATGACAATTACCTCCTAAACTGGCTGATCTGGTGTGACTGGATGAATGGAAAAACTGCTGGGGCGCCCGACCGGGGGCGCTTGGGTCCGGGCCTGCGCGAAGCGGATCGCGCCTTGCCCGAGTAGCCGCATCACCCCTCGCTGGGGGGCGCGGCCGGCGCGGGCGCCGGAGCCGGCGCGCCACCGCGGAGCGGATTTCGCGCTGGATTGCCTGACTCACCGCCGGGTCGTGCAGCGTTCCGAGGTCGGGTCCCCACCAC
>SKLO01000088.1 GCA_007123195.1 Verrucomicrobiales bacterium
ATATGGTTCAGCCACAGATCAGTGGTTCAATCAGGCAGATGTCCATTTCAACCTCTTCGTGTCCTTGGTGCTCTTCGTGGTGAATTCACCATTTACGAGAGGCTGGAAAACCTTGACACCCTGCTGTGGCCACATGCGGGGTGTGCTGACCGCCAAGGCGGACGGCAAGGGCGGCTTGGGGGGGAGAGTTGGCACGGGGGACGCGCAAAGGGCCGGGCGGGCTGGCGCCACACCCGGCCTACGGGGGGCTGGCGGCACTGGCGGTGCGCGGGTGCTCGGGCACGGTTGGACCACGGGAGGGCTGGCAGTCAGGGCGTTTGCGCGACCGCTGCCACCACCGCGCGCGCCTGCTCGACGTCGCGCGCGATCTGCGCCTTCAACTGGTCCAGTCCGGCGAACTTGCGCTCGGCGCGCAGCTGCCGGTGAAACTCGACCTCCAACTCGCGGCCATACAAGTCGAGCCCGGGCGCGGCCTCAAGCACATGCACCTCCACCGTCGGCGCCGCGCCCGCGGACTCCACCGTCGGCCGGCGGCCGAGGTTGGCCACCGCCGGCTGCCATTCCGGCTCGGTCTCCCCGGCGACCTCCGGCAAGGCGCGCGCGCGCACCGCATACACGCCGGACGGCGGCAGCCGGTCGCCGTGCACGTCGAGGTTGGCGGTCGGGAACCCAAGCTGCCGGCCCAGCCGCCGGCCGGCCACCACCGTGCCCATGACCGAGAACCGGCGGCCCAGCAGGCGCCGGCACAGTTCCAGGTCGCCCGCCTCCAGCGCCGCCCGGATCCGGGTGCTGCTGATCTTCTCGCCATGGCGCTCGACCGGCGGCACGCCGATGACCCGGAAGCCGGCGTTTGCTCCCAGTCGCTCCAGCAAGGCCACGTCGCCACTGCGGCCGCGGCCGAACGCCCAGTCCCGGCCGACCACAATCGCGCGCAGATCCGCCGCATGCGTGGTCAGTTGCCGCACGAACTCGGTTGGTTCCTGGGCAGCGAAGGCGTCGTCAAACCTGACCACCAGCAGGCCATCGATCCCGCAGCGCTCAAGCAGTCGCTGTTTGTATGGCAGATGCATCAGGATCTGCGGCGCGCGGGCGCGGCCGAGCACCTGTGCCGGATGCGGTTCAAAGGTCACCACAAGCACCTTCCCGCCGACTTCGGCGGCGGTGTCGAAGGCGGTTTGCAGCACCGCTTGATGCCCCAGGTGCAGGCCATCGAACATGCCCACCGCCAATACCAGCGGACCGCTCAATTCCGCCAGTTGCGGAATCGCGTCGAGCCGCCGCAGCGGTGATGACGGTGGTTCGATGGCCATGGCAAGAGTTCGGACCAACCCGTGTCCGGGTCAAGCCCGGTTCGGAAACCGCCATGCCATGCGAGTTCAGCCATGCCGGGCAATGAGGTTGCCGGCCACTTCCACCGCATCCACCGCACCGGTTGGGATCAACCGGCCGTGGCCGCCGGGGCCGCAAGCTCGCGCTTCTTGGCGCGCGCCCGCTCATGCGAGCACAGCACCCGCTTTCTGAGGCGAATGTTCTTGGGTGTGGTCTCCACCAGTTCGTCGGCCTCGATATACTCGATCGCCCGCTCCAGCGACAACTTGCTCACCGGAGACAACTGGATGCCTTTGCCGTCACCGGTCGAGCGGTGGTTGGTGATGTGTTTGGCCTTGGTGGGATTGACCGGCAGATCCTCGGCACGCGCGTTTTCTCCGACGATCATGCCTTGATACACCTCCTCCGCCGGTCCGACATACAGCCGGCCGCGGTCTTCCAGGGCCGCCAGCGCGTAGGCGGTGGTCTGCCCGGTCTCCATCGACACCAGGGTGCCGCTCTGGCGCGTCTGCATGGGGCCGCCGTAGGGCCCGTATTCCTTGAACAGGTGCGAGTGCACCCCGTGACCGCTGGTCAGGGTCATCAATTCAAATTCAAAACCGATCAGGCCGCGGGTGGGAATGGTGGCCACCAGAACCGTGCGGCTGCCGCTCGGTTCCATGCTCTCCACCTGGCCGCGGCGCACCGCCAGGCGGCGCATGACCCCGCCGACATACTCATCCGGCACCTCGACATAGAGCGTTTCAAAGGGCTCCTTCAAGCCGTCGGCATCGCGCCGCAGGATCACGCTGGGCCTGGACACCAGCACCTCGAATCCCTCGCGCCGCATCTGTTCCACCAGCACCGCGATCTGCATGGAACCGCGCGCGCTGACCTTGAACACCCCGGCCAGGTCGGACTCGCTGACCTTGATGCCGACGTTCATCTTCTGCTCGCGCATCAGCCGGTCGCGGATCTTGCGCGACGTGACGTGGTCGCCCTCGCGCCCTGCCAGCGGACCGTCGTTGACCGAGATCTCCATCTCGATGGTCGGCGGATCGATCGCCATGAACGGCAGCGCCTCGGTCGAGGGTCCTCCGCACAGGGTCTCGCCGATGTCGACCTCCTCAAATCCTGCCACACCGATAATATCGCCGGCCACACCTTCCGCGCTGTCGGTCACCAGCAATCCGGCGTAGCGGAACACCTTGGTCACCTTGCAGGCGGTGCGGGTGCCGTCGGGATGCGCCACCCAGATGCGGTCGCCGGTGTGAACGCTGCCCCGTTGCACCCGGCCGATGGCGACCCGGCCGACGTAGTCGTCCCAGTCGATGTTGCTGACCAGCATCTGGAACTCGCCCTCGGCCTCCACCTTCGGCGGCGACACGTGGTCGATGATCGTCTGCAGCAGCAGCGTCATCGGCTGCTTCTCGCCTTCGATGTCGCGCATCAGGAAGCCGTCGCGCGCGCTGCCATACAGGAACGGCGCCTCGAACTGCTCCGGCGAGGCGTTGAGGTCGAGCAGCAGGTCCAGCACCAGGTCGTGCACCCGCGCCGGGTCGGCGTTCGGCCGGTCCATCTTGTTCACCAGCACCATCGGCTGCACCCCCTCTTCAAGGGCCTTGCGGAGGACGAACCGGGTCTGCGCCTGCGGACCGTCCAGCGCATCCACCACCAGCAGCACGCCGTCGACCATGCGCATGATGCGCTCCACCTCGCTGCCGAAATCGGCGTGACCCGGGGTGTCGACGATGTTGATGACGTG
>SKLO01000531.1 GCA_007123195.1 Verrucomicrobiales bacterium
TGATCGAGCCGGCGTTGGCCAAGGGAAAATCCATGGCGACTGCGGGCTTCAACTCGATCGCCTCGGCGTTCCGCGACAAACAGCCGGAAATCTCCCTGGCACAGCGCCTAAGCAACAGCCCGCCCGAGGCCCAGACCTTGCAAGGGTTCAAGAGCTTCCAGAACGAGGAGTTCGTGCGGAATCTCTCCGCTTCGACGGTGCAGTTGTTCGGCAAGGATTTCGGCAGCAATCCCGCCGAGGTGGGAATGCGCTTCCTCAACCGCTATGACCAGTTCCTCGAGGAAACCACACGCTTCGCCGGCAGCAAGGCCCGCATGTCCTCGCTGTCGAAGGTCACCGACTGGCTCGGCAAGGCGCGCGACGCCGGTGATGCCCAGGCCGTCACCCAGCTCCAGGCGCTGCACCGCTACTTCATGCATCCCGAGCGCATGGGTGCCTCCCACCTGATCGCCAACCGCACCATGGAACTCGTCCAACAGGCGGGGGGCGACTACCGGAGGTTCCTCAATTCCTCAATCGCCGACGAGGCGATTCTCGGTGCCTTCAAGAGCGCGGTGCGTGTGGCCAACAAGGAAATGGGCACCAACATCGAGGTCGCGCTCGGCGGGGCCATCGGTGCGTCATGGCAGGCGCTCAACTTCCGCGCCGCCCAGACCGCCGACTTCTTCCAAGGAAAACTGAGCCTCGGCACCATCCTCAAGGACGAGACCAAGGGTTTCCGGGTGCTGGCCGATGCGGTCAAACCCTCGCTGCGCCCGGGCAAGACCGACCTCGATTTGCAGTTCCTCGTCCCCGGCGGCGGCGACTGGCTCAACCAGCAGAAGCGTCTGCTCGACCGTGTCACCGATGTGATCGTCAGCGGCCGCGGGCTCACGCCCGACGAGCAGGCCGCCCTGTTCACCCGCCCGGTGCCCGACCTGCCCGCCAACCACGGTCTGCCGGTGATCCAACGGCAGTTCATCGATAGGCAGGGCCGCTCGACCACTTCGCAGTTCGCCATCATCGAGATGGACATCTACTACCAGGAGGTCCTGCAAATCGCCGCCGCCGGGGGCCGCGTCACCGGCAGCATCGACAACGTCACCGGCCCGGTGGCCGGCGGGATGAGCAATCGCGGCTTCCGCCTGCTGTCCGGCGAGTTCATTCCATCGGCCAACTTCGACAAGCTGAAGCTGCTGCTCGATATCATGATCTCCCTGATGCAGGAGGAACTCGTGAGCGAGGGCGGCGAAGGCGCGACGGGCGGTGGAACCACCACCACTCCTGGTGGCCAAGACGGCTCTACGGGGTCCGGCCAGACGCCGGTTGAAACCGACCCGCTCGGACACAATCTGCTCACCGCGCTGGATGGTGCCGTGACCGCTTGGGCGAACGCCGGGTTTGTGCTGCCGTCAGGGTTCACCGTTCACTATCTGGTGGACGACCTGCCGGACGGCGTGCTGGCCTTCGCCGACATCCTGACATGGACATCCGCCGGCGCGCCATCGAGCGGTCTGCTGGTGATCGACCGCAACGCCGCCGGGCTCGGCTGGCACCTCGATCCGGATTCGCCGCCCGCCCCGGGCCGGGTCGAACTGCTCACGGTCGTCGCCCACGAGCTGGGCCACCTGTTCGGATTCACCAGCCAGTTCGGCGGCTTTGCCGATCACATCCACGTCGCCGCCAACGGCCAGAAGTATTTCATGGCCCCGTCAGGTCCGGTGGCGCTGCACGACGACGGCGACCACATGCACCGGGCGCTCGGTGCCCTGATGTCGCCGGACCTCGGGCTCGGCGAACGGCGACTGCCGTCCCTTCTGGAAGCCGGGATCCTCAACGCCGCCTGGCAGGGCTACGGCCACGGCGGTGCCCTCACGGTCATGCCGGCGTCGATCGCAGCGCTGGCCGCCTCCGCGCTCTATCTGCACGAGGATGGTCACCTCGATCCTCATGGCGGCTTCGCCTTCCTCGCCGATGCCATCCGCGACGCGCTCGATGCCGGCGCTCCCGCAGGCATTCAGGGCGGCGAATTCAATCAACCCGACGGACCGGACTGGATCCAGTTCGGCGCGGTCGCCGTGGGCGGTGGCACAGCGGTGTTGCAGGAGGGCACGACCCTGACATCGACCCTCGGCCAGGTGTTCGCCATTCCCGCCGGTGCGTCGTCGATCACCTTCACCATCAGCGACCTCACACTGTTCACCAATCCGGGCGCACCGCCCGATGCCTTCGAGGTCGCGCTGTTCGATGCGGTGACCATGACCTCGCTGCTTGGCCCGACCGGCTGGCAGCACAGCGGTGCCCTGCTGAACTTCCAGCCCGATGGCATGTTGTTCGCCGCGCCCGGCGCGACCGCCACCGCATCCGGCAGCGGCTACCAGGTGACCATCGATCTCTCCGGACAGCCTGCCGGTGCGGAAGCGTTCCTGGTGTTCTCGTTGATCGGTTTCGGGGCCCCGGGATCAACCGCTACTCTGGAAGGCGTCGAGGTGCTGTCCTCCTCGATTGTTGACAACGAGCCGCCGGTGGTCGATGCCGGTGCGCCCACCGGCCAAGCTGAGCAAGGAGTCATCTTCACCCGCGAAGGCGGTTTCAGCGATCCGAATGGCGCGGGCCAATGGACCGCCACCGTGGACTACGGCGATGGCTCCGGCCCCCAGCCGCTCGCGCTCGCCGGCAACCGCTTTGTCCTTGCCCATGTCTATACCGAGCCCGGTGACTATCTGATCACCATCGTGGTGACCGACAGCTTCGGCGAGTCCGGCAGCGCCACCATCGATGTCTCGGTGCTCAACGTGGTGCCGACGATCGACGCCGGTCCCGATCGCAGCTCCCTGCCTGGCGACACGGTGACGCTTGAAGTGACATTCACCGATCCCGGCTCCAACGACACTCACACTGCCACCATCCAGTGGGGCGACGGCACGGTCAGCCAGATCCCGGTTCCGGCCGGCGCGCGTGGCTTCACCGCCAGCCATGCCTACGCGGTCGCCGGGCAGTTCTCCGCAATCGTCACCGTCACCGACAAACATGACGGCTCAGCCACCGACA
>SKLO01000119.1 GCA_007123195.1 Verrucomicrobiales bacterium
ATTCGCCACCGAGGAGATCGCCGGCGGCTGCTTTTGCTGCCGCTTCAACTCGCTGGTCGATGCCGCCGACCAGTTGACCCGCCGCCAGCGTCCGGACGTGTTCATCGCCGAACCGGTGGGCAGTTGCACCGATCTGGTGGCCACCGTCACCTACCCGCTGCGGCGCATGTATGGCGAGCGGTTCGTGATCGCGCCGGTCAGCGTGCTGGTCGATCCCCAGCGCGCGCGCCGGGTGCTCGGTCTCAGCCAAGGCGGCGGTTTTTCATCCAAGGTCACTTACATCTACCGCAAGCAACTGGAGGAGGCCGACGTGATCGTGGTCAACAAGGTCGACCAGCTCGACGAGGCGGAATTGCGGGAGCTGGAGCAGGCGCTGGGCCGTGAGTTTCCGCGCGCCACCGTGCTGGCCGCGTCGGCGCGCCACGGCGACGGACTGCAGCCGTGGTTCGACCGGTTGCGCACCGGCGCGGCGGCGACCGGCGCCGCCATGGAGGTGGATTACGACGAGTATGCCGAGGGCGAGGCACTGCTCGGGTGGCTCAATGCGACCGTGCAGGTGACGGCGGCGGATGACGAGGGGATCGACGCCGGCGAGCTGCTGGAAACACTGGCGCTGGAGTTGCAGCGCCGACTTGGCGACGCCGGCGCCGAGGTGGCGCACCTGAAGATGACGCTGAGTCCTGACGAGGCGCTTGGCGGCGAGGTGGCGGTGGCCAATCTGGTGCGCAACGACATGGTGCCGGAGTTGTCGATGACGCTCGACGAGCCGGTGACCGGCGGCCAGTTGATTGTCAACCTGCGGGCCGAGGCCGACCCGGAGCAGCTGGTCGACTGTCTGCGGGCGGTATTGTTTGATTTGTCAGCGGGCGGTGCGGACGGGGCGCGCCTGGTGCTGGAGCACGAGGAGCACTTCCGTCCCGGACGTCCGGTGCCGACCCATCGCGATCGTGCCGGTGTCAGCGCCGCCGAGTGAGTCGCGGCCGGCCCCGGCGTGTTGCGATCCGACGATCTGATGCAGCCGGGCCAGGGCGTTCAGCGCCATCGGCGTCGCCACCAGCGGGTCGTCCTCCGAGCCGTCACTGAAGGCGTTGCGCCAGCTGCCGTCGGCCTGCTGGCGCTCCAGCAGCAGGTCACGGCAACGCCCGGCCCAGGTGAGCTGCCACTCCTCCAGGCCGAAACGCCGGTCCCACTCGTGCAGCAGGCGGGCGGCGCCGTTCAGGAAATAATAGTCGTAGCTGTGGCGGAGCGGCTCGCGGTCGGCCGCAAACCGGCCCGGGTGCACCGAACGCGCGGGCAGGTCATCGCCGACCCGCTGGCGCAACCAGTGCATGCCGGCCTCCACCGCGGGATGGTCGCGGTCGTGCCCGGCGTGCAGCAACAACAGCAGCGCGTCGCAGGTGGCGCTGCCGTAGGAATGAAACCGCGGTTGCCGCTGGTGATCGGTCGCCAAGGCACCGGCCTTGTTCAGCGCCGGATCGGTGGGGCTGAAGAAGAATCCGCCGTCGTTGAACACGATCGGACGACCGTCGATGCCGGTGCTGTCGGCCGGTCCCCGCTCGGGCGTGTTCTGGCAGCGCAACGCCAGGGTCGCCGCCGCCGCCGACCATTCGGCCCGGATTTCGGCAGTCGCACCGGGTGGCAGGCGGTCGCCGGGCATGTGCAGGGCGTCGATCGCGAAGCGGGTGGCGGACAGGTTGGCGCTGAACGGGCCGGGGCCCTGGCGTTGGTCGGGTCCGGGGGCGGGCGGATCGATCAGCGCATAGCTCCAGCCGCCGTGGTCCGGGTGATCGGCCCGCTGGCCGCCGGGCCCGGCCAGGCGGCGGTTGGCCAAGCGTTCAAAGCGACGTTGGCGCGCGGTTTCGGCCGCGGGCGTGTTCACCCCGGCCAGCAGTTCAAGCACCAGCGCGGTGGTGTGGATGGGCTCGTTGACCGGCGGTGCGCCGCCGTTGTGGCGCAGGACGAAATCCACCGCGGCGGCGTGGCGGTCGGCATCGAGACGGTCGCTGCGGCGCATCTGCACGGCGACATGGGCGGTCAGGCTGGCGCCGTCGGCAAGGTGGCCGTAATGGTCCGAGCGCCACGAGCCGTCGTCCCGTTGTTGTTTTGTAAGGAACAGCTGCGCCCGCTCGAGCGCGGCGCCCGTGTCGGGCGCCGCGCCATCGCCATGGGGGGATGCCGTCCCGAAGCTGGCCGCGGGTCCGTCGGTGGCGGCCGGCAACGGCAGGGCCGGCGCAGACAGACCGAGCACCAGCGCCAGCAGCCGCGAGGCTGCGGTGGGGTGCCTTGGGTTCCGGGCACCGACCGGCTTGCAGGGGTTCGATTGACTGGGCACGGACGTGGACATGGCGGTCGGTCGTGGGGAGTGAGCCGGTCAGTCGGTGGTGGCCACGACCGGCACCGGCGCGCGATCCACCATCAGCACCAGCAGGGCGGCGGAGGTGCAGAACGTGCGGCCGGTGATGCAGTGGTGGCCCGACCAGCTGCCGTCGCGGTTCTGGGCCTGAGTCAGGCGGGTGGTGATCATCCGGTCCCACTCCTCCCAGGCTTCGCCGCCGGCGATGACCAGGCTTTCGCCCAGATTCATGTAGCTGAGGAACTCCTCGCCGCCGTTGGTGCCGAAACCGGCCACGAAGCGTTCGTCGGTGCGGAGCCGTCGCACCACCTCGCCGCGGGCCTCGGTGAGGTTGCTTTGGTTGCCCTCGATGACGGTCAGCCGGTCCTGCGCCCGCTGCAGGTCCTGCTCGCTGGCGGGGGCTGCAACCGCGCGCTCCAGTTCGGCGCGCTCGGTCTCGAACGTGTTGGCCGTGTCCTGCAGCTGGGCCACCGATTTGGAGGCGGCGTAGAGTTCGATCCCGGCCGATCGACCGACCCGGAAGGCTCCGCTGGCGCGGTCGAAGTCGGCGTTGCCGCTGGCGGCCACCCGCTCCAACACTTCGGGAGCCACGGTGAGACCGGACTGGGCGGCGCGGTTGACCGCCTTGCCGGCGATCGACAGCGACAGGTCCCCGGCCCAGCCGCCGGCGGCCCAGCTGCCGTCCTCCTGCTGGTGGGCCTGGATCTTGGCCATGAC
>SKLO01000537.1 GCA_007123195.1 Verrucomicrobiales bacterium
GTTGGCCTCCGGGTCTCGGGTGGTTGCATGCCGCCCTGCCCGGGGTGCCGGGACCGACCGGGCGACTCGGGTTGCCAAGTCGCGCCGGGTGTGGTTTGCTTCGCGCCCGCCCGCGTGGCGCGACGCCGCGCCGCGCCGGGGGCCGGGTCCGAAGGTCATGACCACCAGCACTTCCACCAGCGCCGCCTCAGATCGGGGATCGGCACCCGCGCCAACCGCCAGCGGTCGCGTGGGCGTGATCCAGCGCTATCGCGAGTTCCTGCCGGTGACCGATGCCACCCCCGTGATCTCGCTGGCCGAGGGCTCGACCCCGTTGATCCACGCCGCCGCGCTCAGCCGTCTGGTCGGTCGCGACTGCCGGGTCTACGTCAAATTCGAGGGCCTCAATCCGACCGGCTCGTTCAAGGACCGCGGCATGACGATGGCGCTGTCGAAAGCCGTGGAATCCGGGGCCCGCGCGGTCATCTGCGCCTCCACCGGCAACACCTCGGCGGCGGCCGCCGCCTACGCCGCCCGCGCCGGCATTGAATGCGTCGTGCTGCTGCCGGCCGGCAAGATTGCGCTCGGCAAACTGGCCCAGGCGCTCGTCCACGGCGCCCGCGTGGTGGCCATCGACGGCAACTTCGACGACGCCCTGCGGCTGGTCCGCGAGCTGGGCCAGCGGCCCGACTGCGCCATCGTCAACTCGATCAACCCCTACCGCATCGAGGGCCAGAAGACTGCCGCCTTTGAGATCATCGAGGAACTGGGAGACGCCCCCGACGCCCACTTCATTCCGGTCGGCAACGCCGGCAACATCACCGCCTACTGGAAGGGTTACCGCGAATTTCACGCGCTCGGCCGCAGCCGCACGCTGCCTCGCATGACCGGTTTCCAAGCGGCCGGCAGCGCCCCGATCTATCACGGCGAGGTGGTGACCGCCCCGGATACCGTGGCCACCGCCATCCGCATTGGCAACCCGGCCTCATGGCGGGAGGCCGGTCAGGCCGTGCATGATTCCGGCGGCGTCATCGACATCGTCACCGACGAGCAGATCCTCGCCGCCCAGCGCTGGCTGGCCTCGCACGAAGGGGTGTTCGTCGAGCCGGCCAGTGCGGCCCCGATCGCCGGTCTCATGAAATGCATTGAGGCAGCGGGCGCGGGACGTTTCTGCAAGGGGTGCCCGTTGCCGCAGTTGGCCGAGGGGTCCACCATCGTCTGCACGGTCACCGGCCACGGCCTCAAGGACGCCGACGTGATCCTCAAGGGTGGCTTTGAACCGCTGCAGGCCCCGGCCGCAGCCGCCGCGGTGGCCGAGCGGCTCGGGTGGTAGGCCTCCCGGTCGCCTGACCACCGCCGTCACGGCTTGCTTCCGGCCGATCCTGCACCACGATGCAGGCTGGCTGCGGGAGTCGCGTCGGCGCGCCCGCACTCAGCACCAGTCTTTTCATCACGCTTCCATGGGATTGATTGTCCAAAAATACGGCGGCACCTCCGTCGGCGACCCCGAGCGCATCCGCCGCGTGGCCGGCCGGCTGCTGCGCACCCAGCACGAGGGACATCAGGTCATCGCGGTCGTCTCCGCCATGGCCGGCGTCACCGACAACCTGCTCAAGCTGGCGCGACAGGTGTCCGATGCCCCCAGCGAGCGAGAGATGGACGTGCTGTTGGCCACCGGTGAACAGACCACCATCGCGCTCATGGCCATGGCCATCGAGGCCATGGGCGGTCGCGCCGCGTCGCTCACCGGCGCCCAGGCCGGCATCGCCACCGACGGCGCCCACACCCGCGCCCGCATCGCCAACATCACCCCGGACGAGGTCCGGCGCATGCTCCAGCGGGGCAACATCGTCATTGTCGCCGGCTTTCAGGGCCAGAGCCGCGACGGCCGCATCACCACCCTCGGCCGCGGCGGCTCCGATCTCACTGCCATCGCCATGGCGGCTGCCGTTCGCGCCGACCTCTGCCAGATCTTCACCGACGTCGATGGCGTCTTCACCTGCGACCCCCGGGTGGTGCCTTCGGCTGTCAAAATCCCCGAGATCAGTTATGATGAGATGCTCGAGATGGCCAGCAGCGGCTCCAAGGTCATGCAGTCCCGCTCGGTCGAGTTCGCCAAAAAGTTCGGCGTCCGCTTTGAAGTCAGAAACAGCATGAACGACAACCCCGGCACTCTGGTTTTGGAAGAACAACCCGGCATGGAATCGGTCGTGATCCGCGGCGTCAGCCTCGAACGGAACCAGGCCAAGGTCACCCTGCGCGACGTGCCCGACACCCCCGGCGTGGCTTCCGAGGTGTTCACCGCCGTCGCCGCAGCCGGCATCGTCATCGATGTCATCGTGCAGAACGTCTCGGCCCGCGACACCACAGACATCTCGTTCACTCTCAGCGCGCTCGACTTGCCCAAGGCGGAGGCCGCGCTGGCCCCCGTCATCGCCGGCTTCGGCGGCGACACCCGCATGACCACCCAGGCCGGCATCGCCAAGCTGTCGGTCGTCGGCATCGGCATGCGCTCGCACTCAGGGGTTGCCGCCCGCATGTTCGCCGCCCTCGCCGCCGCCCGCATCAACATCCAGATGATCTCCACCTCGGAAATCAAGGTCGCCGTCACCGTCGAGGAAACCCAGGTCGAGGAGGCCGCCCGCGTGGTCCACAAGGCGTTCGGCCTCGACGGCCGCTGATCGCGAAGCAGGTTTCCGCCGTCCCCGGCCACGACCGCACCTCACCGGATCACCGTCTTCCCGGCTCCGCCACTCCCAGCCTCGCTCCACTCCACCTCACCCCACCTTGTCATGCCAGCCGTCATCGGAATCCCCAGGGAAATCAAACCGCAGGAACACCGCGTCGCCCTGCTGCCGGCCGGGGTCAAGGCGCTGGTCGCCCGCGGCCACCGGGTGCTGGTCCAGCGCGGCGCCGGAGTCGGTGCCGGTTACAGCAACACCGAATACCAGGCCGCCGGGGCCGAGCTTCGGGACGATCCGGAGTCGGTGTTTGCCGATGCCGACCTCGTCACCAAGGTCAAGGAACCCCAACCGTCCGAGATCGGCCTTCTGCGCCCCGGACAGATCCTGTTCACCTACCTGCA
>SKLO01000005.1 GCA_007123195.1 Verrucomicrobiales bacterium
AACCGCCCGCGTGTTGCCAGCGAAAAGCCAAAACCCCCGCCAACCCGCCACCTTTTCGCACCCGGGAGAGCGGTGCGACGGCGGGCAGGCGCGGTCAGTGTGGAGTAGACATTCCTGTCTGCTCGCGACACCCCCCGACGGCGTGCCCACGGCCTGGCCCCTTGGGGGATCGGGGTGGCTTCCCCGCGCTCGGGCTGAAGAGGCTTGGCCGTCGTCCAGTCATTGGCAACGGCAGACAGGAATGTCTGCCTGCACTCTGGACCATCGTTGCCCCGGTCTCCGCGCCGGTCCGGCGGACGCGGCTCGCTCCTGCCGTTGCCAGCGCGAAGCACCCCGCGGGGTAGGGCGAGGTGTCCCTGCCGGGCCGCGCAGGGCCGATCGACAAAAAAACCGCCCCCGCCGGAGCGCGGCGGGGGCGGTTTGGTGGAGAGGTGGCGTGGTGTGGTGTGGGCTGGCCGTCGTGCGGTCAGCTCTCGACATCTTCGCCCACGGCGAAGCGCACGAACCTGCGCACGGTGAGGGTGTCGCCGAGTTCCTTGCCGACCTTGGCCAGCAGGTCGGCGATGCTGTTGTCGGGTTCCTTGACGAATCCCTGTTCCAGCAGGCACACGGTGCTGTAGAACTTGCCGAGCTTGCCGCCGATGATCTTCTCGACCACCTCAGCGGGCTTGTTTTTCATCTGCTCCTGCACCTGACCGCGGTAGACTTCCTTCTCGGCCTCGACCTTGTCGGCCGGCACGTCGTCGCGACCCACGCACAGCGGGCTGGAGGCGGCGATGTGCAGGGTGAGATCCTTGGCCAGTTCACGGAAGGTGTTGTTGCCGACGGTGTCGGCCTTGCCGCAGCCGACTTCCAGCAGCACGCCGACGCGGCCGGCGAGGTGGATGTAGCTGGTGATCAGGCCGTGGTCGTCGGGCGCCATGGCGAACCGTGTGAAGCGGCGCACGACGATGTTCTCGCCCACTTCGGCGATCTTGGCCTTGACCGCCTCCTCAAGGCTGGTGCTGCCGTCCTTGAACGGGGCGGCGAGGAGGTCGGCAAGGGTGTCAAGGCTGCTGGAAGCGGCGTGCTCGACCACGGCGGCGGCGAACGAGTCAAAGTTCTCGTTCTTGGCGACGAAGTCGGTCTCGCAGTTGATTTCGACCAAGGCGCCGACGCGGCCGTCGTCGCTGACGGCGGAGCGGATGACGCCTTCCTCGGCTGCCCGGGAGGCTTTTTTGTCGGCTTTGGCGATGCCTTTCTTGCGCAGGATGACGGCGGCTTCCTCAAGGTCGCCCGCGGCTTCCACCAGGGCGGCCTTGCAGTCCATCATGCCGGCGTTGGTTTTCTCGCGAAGTTCGCGAACAAGGGATGCGGTGATTTGGCTCATGGGTCAGGTTACTTCTTGCGCTCGGCACGGGCGGCGATGACCGGGTCGATCACGTTCTGCAGGATCACGCGGATCGAGCGGATGGCGTCGTCGTTGGCGGGGATCGGGTAATCGATCAGCTCCGGGTCGGCATTGCTGTCGACCAGCGCGACGATGGGGATCTTGAGGCGGCGGGCCTCGGCGACCGCGATGTGCTCGCGGGCGGAGTCGACGATCACCAGCGCGGCGGGGTATTTGTCCATGCCGCGGATGCCGTCGAGGTTGCGCTGCAGCTTCTGGCGCTCGCGCGAAAGGGCCGCGAGTTCCTTCTTGCTCATCGTTTTGGCCTCGGGGCTTTCATCGATTTTTTCGAGGTAATCGAGGCGGTTGACCGACCGGCGGATGGTTTCCATGTTGGTCAGGGTGCCGCCCAGCCAACGGTGGTTGACGTAGAACTCGCCGCAGGCCTCGGCGGCCTGGCGCACGGCGTCCTGGGCCTGGCGCTTGCAGCCGACGAACAGGACCCGCTTGCCGTCGCGGACGAGGCCGGTGAGGAAATCGGCGGCGGCATCGATGCGGCGCACGGTTTCCTCCAGATTGATGAGGTGGATGCGGTTGCGCGAGCCGAGGATGAATTTCTTCATCCGCGGGTTCCAGCGGCGGGTCTGGTGGCCGTAATGGACACCGGCTTCGATCAGGTCGGTCAGCAGTTGATTGGTCATGGACGGATTTCAGGCCGGCGGTGCACGAAAGCCAGATGGCTTCGCTCGGCAGATCACCTGCCGATTCACCGTTGCCGGCGTGGTTGAAGGTGGCACTGAACTGGCCGTCGCGGGCAGGCGCCCCCGGCGGCATCAATCCATCGCGCTTGCGGGCGCAATGAACCTGCCCGGGTCCGGCAAACCAACGATGGTCCGGACGCGGGCGGCCGGGAAGATAGCCGGCGCCCCGGGCATGGCAACCACGAATTTCATGCGTCGCGGGCCGCCGGCGGGGCTCGCCGGCCACCGGGGTCAGGCCCGCTGCCGGCGCGGCGGACGGCCCCGCAGCGAACCCTCGATGATCCGCACCTTGGCCCCCACCGGCACGACGTTGTACAATTCCACCACGTCGGTCGAGCGCATCCTCACGCAGCCGTAGCTGACCGGCTTGCCGATGTTGCGCTCCTCGGCGGTGCCGTGGATGTAAATGTAGCGTCGGTAGGCGTTGCCGTTCTGCGACTCGAGCCCCTGAAGCCACAGGATGCGGGTGACGATGGGGTCGCGGCCGGGCGCGTCCGGGGGCAGCACCTCGCCGGTCATCCGGCGGCTTTTGAACACCGCCCCCATCGGGGCGTTGCAGCCGATCTTGGCCGCCACCCGGTGCAGGCCCAGCGGCGTGCGATAGCTGCCCGGGGTGTCACCAAGACCGAATTTGGAGGTCGACACGTCGAACGTGCGCACCAGTTTGCCCTCCGCGTCATACAGTCCCATACGCTGGTCGGCGACGCTGACGACAATCTCGTTGCGCGGACGGTGGCCCTTGTTGCGCGAGAACGTTCCGCAACCCGGCGCCAGCGCCAGCGCCGCCACGGCCAACAGACCGCGGCCGAGCATGCGCCGCCGCTGCCAGAGCGCGATCTGGTTCGATGATGATGAGGCGGATTGGTTCACCATGCTTAACGAATTGATGGGGATCATGCCACACCCTTCCGGGCTTGCAACCGATCCCGGTC
>SKLO01000311.1 GCA_007123195.1 Verrucomicrobiales bacterium
GCAGCAGATCGCGAACCAGGCCCAGCCGATCCGCCTGCGCCTGCTCGAGCAGGTGAGAATCATCCGCAGTCGCCTCGACGGGGTTGCCGCGGCCTGACCAGGATCCGCGCACCGGCCGCCGAAAGTCCGATTCCTACAAAATGACAGTCCCTCTGTACCGGTCTCGCGGACGCCCCCCCGGCACACCGCCTCACCCGGTCCTCGCGGACGCAGCGACCGTAGGTTGAATTGTCTCCAATTCGACCCGGGTGCGGGTGGTTCGTTCCCTGCGCCCACTTCCTTCGCTGCCTCTTTCGCCCCCCTGCGAATGAACCCGCCACGTAATCCCGGCACCGGCTTGTGCGCACGACGCCCGGGATGTCGAATTGCGCCAATTCGACCTGCGGGCTGCCTTGCTGCACCATGCCCGTGCCCCAGACCTGGTTCCATGGAAAGGTTGAACTTGCCGGGCGCGCGCTCCGCGCACAGGGTCCGGCTTTGACATCCATGCAGTCCCAACCCGACGCCATCGTTCCCGAGCCCGACTCCGCCGCAGCCTCCGGCGACCTGATTCCCAACGTTCTTGCCGAGCGCTACGCCACCGCCGGGATGGCCGCCATTTGGTCGCCGCGCGGCAAGATCCGGCTTGAGCGGCAGCTATGGCTGGCGGTGCTCAAGGCCCAGCGCGACCTCGGCCTGGCCGTCGGTGACGAGGTGATCGCCGCCTACGAACGCGTGTTGGAGGACATCGATCCGGCATCGATTCAGGCGCGCGAGCGGGTCACCCGCCACGACGTCAAGGCGCGCATCGAGGAGTTCTGCCACCTTGCCGGTCACGAGCACATTCACAAGGGCATGACCAGCCGCGACCTGACCGAGAACGTCGAGCAGTTGCAGGTGTGGCGCGCGCTGGAGGTGGTGCGCCGCAAGAGCGTCGCCACCCTGGCGCGCCTGATCGAGCGCGTGGAGGCGGATCGCGACCTGCCGCTGACCGGGCGCACCCACAACGTGGCCGCCCAGCTGACCACGCTGGGCAAGCGCTGGGCGATGTTCGGCGACGAGTTGCTGACCGCGCACCGGCGGTTGGTGCAATTGATCGACGGCTACCGTGTGCGCGGTTTGAAGGGCGCGGTGGGCACCCAGATGGACGCGCTGCAGCTGTTCGACGGCGATGCCGCCAAGGTGGAGCAGCTCGAGCAACGGGTGCTGCATCACCTCGGCGCGCCCGCCGGCCATGGCTGGACCGCGGTCGGCCAGGTGTATCCGCGCAGCCATGACTTCGCCGTGGTCAGCGCCCTGTGCGAACTGGCGTCGGGTCCGTCCAACCTGGCGAAGACGCTGCGGTTGATGGCTGGCCACGAGCTGGCGGGCGAGGGTTTTGCCAAGGGCCAGGTGGGGTCGTCGGCGATGCCGCACAAGATGAACAGCCGTTCGTGCGAGCGCATCAACGGCTTCCACGCCATCCTCAAGGGTCACGTCACCATGGCTTCGGCGCTGGCGGGCGACCAGTGGAATGAGGGCGACGTCTCCTGCTCGGTGGTGCGCCGGGTGGTGCTGCCGGATGCGTTCCTTGCCATCGACGGCCTGCTGGAGACCGGCCTGGTGGTACTGGAGCAGATGGAGGTGTTCGCCGGCATGATCCGGCGCGAGGTGGATCATTACCTGCCGTTCCTGGTCACCACCCGGATTCTGATGGCGGCGGTCGGCGCCGGGGTCGGCCGGGAGCTGGCGCACGAGGTGATCAAGCAGCAAGCGGTGGCGGCGATCCGCGACTGGCGCGAGGGCCGCAGCGGCGACAACGACCTGCTGGCGCGGCTTGCCGGCGACGAGCGGTTGGGCCTGTCGGAACCCGAGCTCGGGCGGTTGCTGGAGCAGGGCAGGGGGGAAACCGGCGCCGCCGGCCGCCAGATCGACTCGTGGATCGGGCAGGCGAGGGAGGTCATCGACGCCGATCCGGCCGCCGGTTACCGTCCCGGCAGCATCCTGTAGCGGCAGCGAAACCACTGATGGACAGGCAAGGACATTGAGGTGTTGCCCGCAGGCCTGAAGATGCCATGACCTGCGGCTTCAGGCGATCGATCCACGACCTCGACGGCCGCATGACCGAGATCAAGCGCGACGGCGCCATAACCGCGGTCGACCACCTGCAACGCTCCGCCGCGATAGCGGCAACGTTGCATCAGCCTCCGCCGGAGGGGGCCGGATACCACATGGCCTCCATCCTTCTTTCCCCAGGTCAACGCCACAGGGTCCACAGGTCGTCGCGGTAGAGCGCGCTGCGCTCGCCGAACGAGTAGGTGACCCCGAGCTGTACACCGATCTCGTCGTAGCTGGGGGTGGCGCCGGCGAACAGGCCGCCCCAGGCAATCCAGTTGGGTGACAACAAATAGGATCCCCGCAGGTTGGCGAAGGCCACCAGCGAACCCTCGGAGGTGCTGCGGTAGAAGCGCTCGTCCGGGTCGAGGGGGAAGAACGGGGCGTCGTCCTGACGGTTGTATTGATAACCGACCCCGGTGCTGCCCTGGACCACGAAGTCGCGGCCGGGTCGGGACAGGAAGTCCATCGTCAGCATGAGCTGCAGGTGCTGTTGCGGGCTGAAATAACCGCCGTGGCCGAAGGAAAACTGGCTCAGGTTGCGGGAAAACGCGCTGTAGGTGAGCATCGGTCCGAGGTGGAAATACTCGGTCCAATCGAGGTCGATGTTGCGCCGCACCGCCAGGCTGCCGGTGATGCCCTCGTTGGTGGCGACGTTGTGGCCGCCGTAGGTGGCGGCTTCGAGATTGCCGTAGAAGAACAAGTCGTTGCCCACCGAGCGGAACACCTCGCCGCGAAGTCCGGTGGCGGTGACCGCGCCCCAGCTGCGGCGGCGCAGGGGGTCGTGCAGGCCGACGGTGGAGAGCACCGACTCATTGATCGGCCGGCGGAACAGTTCGACCGCGAAGCTGCCGTCGTCGAACACGCGGGTGAGGCCGGCGCGCCCTGTAAGGTTGTCGCCGATGCCGTCGAGCGTCTGCTGGACCCCAAGTTGGACCCGGGGCGACCAATCGTCGTCGAGGCTGTAGCCGATCGAGGCCGAGACGCCGGTGAAGTCCTGTTCGATGCGCCCCTCGTCGCCGTTGTCCAGCGCCGACATGGCCAGCGGTCGTTCCGGCACGAATCCGGGGCCGCTGATGTTCATGCCCTGGAAGTCGAACAGCAGCGAGCCGCGCTGGCCGACCGGGAACCGGGCTTGCACCAGGGGCGCCTGGAGGAAGTTCATCTCGGACTCTTCGGTTTCGCCCGAGCGACTGCCGCCGCCGATGCCGATGCGTGCCTGCGGGGCGTTGATGTTGGCCAGCTCGGCGTATTTTTCCGGCCACAACTCGGCCGCGGCACGGTAGGAGCCGCGTGAATAGAGGATGTCGGCCTGGTATTGCCGATACTTCTGCCGCAGCGGACCGCCGTAGAGGTCGCTGAGGCGCTGCAGCATGGCCCAGTCCTGGCGCATGGCGTAGGCGGCGTAAAGGCCGTCGGCGCTGGATTCATCGCGTCGGCTGCGGTAGACCTCCTCGAACATGGCGGCGGCGCGGTCGTGGTGGCCGCCCTGCTGCAGCGCCCAGCCCAGCATCAGGCGTTCGTCGAGGTTGAGCCCGCGCACGCGGTCGACCTCCTCCAGGGCACCGATGGCGGCCGGATATTGGGCTGATTGGAACAGGCGGTAGGCGCGTGCGGTGGTGACGTCACCCAGCAGCTTCTGCATGTCGGGATGGGCGCCGGGACGGGCGCGTGCCATTGCTTCGGCACGATCCAGGTCGCCCAGTTGGAACTGGGTCAGGGCCCAGCCGTATTCGGCATCGCCTTGTGAGGGATCCCATGCCAGCGCCTGCTCGAACCAGCTGGCCGCCTCCTGATGGCGGTTGTGGCGGAAATAGGCCCAGCCGAGGCCTACGGCGATGCCGGCGTCCTGGTTGTCCATGGCGATGCGGGCGATGTCCTGGTAGCGTCCCTCCCGGAACAGGGCCGGGAGGTCGGGGCCGGGCTCGGGTTCGATTGCGGGCGCGGTGCCCGGATCAGCGGCCGGGGCTGCCGGGTCGGGATCGGGCTCGATGATGACCCTGGGATAATCATCGCCATCGGCGCCAGCCGCGGGCGCCTGGGGGGCTGGCGCCGGTGCCGGCGCGTCGGCCTCGATCTGCACGTCGGGGTAAAGCGCCTGGGTTTCGATCGGCCGGGCCTCGGGGTCGGGCGCAGGCAGTTGGACTTCGAATCGCACCGGCGGCGCGGGCTGCTGGGTGGCGTTGGCCGGCATCTGGTAGATGGCATCGAGGTCGGCGGGCAGGGTCGGCGGTTGGTAGGTGGCGACCTGATCGCCTTCCGCCCCGGGCGACGGTGGGGCCGGATCGACGGCGGGTTGTCCGGGCTCCGGCCCCCATTGTGGCAGCGGCAGGGAGTCGGCCGACCCGGGGTGGATGCGGTCCGAGTAACGCGGCGGCAGCAAGGGGGATGAGGCCGGCGGCTGCGCCTGAGCTTCGGGCTGGGGCACCGTTGGGACGGGTTGGGATGGAGTGGGCAAGGGCACCGGGGTTGGCGCGGGGGCGGTCGCGGTCCCGGGCATCTGGCTGGTGGGTGGCAACACCATGGCCTGGGGCCAGCCGGTGCCCTGGCTCGGAGCCTGGGCCTGGGGTTGACCTTCGACCACGGCGTGGCTTGGCCAGATGTAAATGGGCACAATCACGACCGGGTAGGGGGTGCCGGCGTGGGGTTGTCCCTGATGGGGAACGGTGACGCCCGGCAGCGGCATGGGCACGCCGGGTTGCGCCTGGGCACCGGTGGGCGGCAGTGCCGGGTGGGTGGCGGGTGGCTGCAGCTGGGTCGGTACAGTGGATCCCCCGGAAGCTGGCATCTGCGGCACGGTTCCCGGCACCGGCCAGGCGGTGCCTGGCTGCGGCTGCGCGTGGCTTGGAACAGGGGATGCCACGGCGGTGGCCGGACCGGTGGCGGCGGCCGGAGGTTCCACCGGGGTGGCCGGCGGCGGCGGTGGCGGGCTGCCGGCCATCCATTGAACGGGCACGTAGGCCCAGCCCTCGGGCAGGCCCGCCGGCACCAGCTGCGGGTTTGGCGTGGCGGGTGGAGGTGGTTGAACTTCGGTGGAGGGTTCGCCCGTGTGGACCTGGCGCTGGTCGGGCGCTTGTTGCGCGGGCGCGCCGTGGCTCGGGCCGGGGTGCAGCGCTGGCGCAACGGCCGGCAGGCATAGACCAAGAATCAGGAAGGCCGGCGGCCAACCGCGCCGCGGTGCGGAATCGCCCGGTGCGCGCAACGCCGGGCCCCTGGAGACTCTGACGGGTGCTTTCATGGTGACGCGGGGAACAAGGGTGCCGGGTTAATGGCAAGGTGTACTAGAATTTGCAGAATGGAAGAGTAATAGCCGGCCCCGGGCTCGAGCCTGCCGACCGCGGGCAGGGCTCCGGTGGCACGGGCATCGGCCAGGTGCAGTACGTCCCGCATGCCGGGGAGCAGGGGATGGGCCGGGTCGGCCGGGGCGCCGTCGAGCCAGACCCGGGCGGTCGGGTCCGGCCGCCTGTCCGGTTGATGCATGTGGCGGCCCAGTGAGGCAAATGGATGGAACAGTTGCCGTTCCAGTCGACGGTCGCGGAACCAGGCGAGGTAGAGCGGGACGCGGATGGCATCGTAACTGAAGCAGACGGGGTGGGTGGGGCAGGGACTCATGGCGTCGGCGCTCAACCGCAGCCAATCGGGTGGCAGCTGATCGGGCCCGAACCGCGCCTTCTGGATCAGTCTCAGGCCGTTGTGGGTGAGTTCGTCCCAGAGTTCGGGGTGTTGATCGACCTGGGCGAAGTCCTTGAACGCGGGGAACACCCAGTAGGAAAGGTTGACGGTGATTTGTTCGCCGTGGTGGAAGCCCTCCCGGGCGGGCAACAGGATCAGCAAGCCGCTGTTGAGGCGCTGAAGTTGGAGGGAGCGGAGGTCGTGGATGATTGCCAGGGCCTCCTGACGCCAATCCGGACGTTGCCATTTGTCCGCCGCGCGGAGCAGCGCCCAGGCGACAAACACGTCGGCGTCGCTGGCGTTGTTGGAATCCGCCACCCGGCCACTGCCGGGGATGCGGCCCGGGTTGTCCGGTCGCCACCACCAAGCCAGCAGGCGGTCGTCGGGACGGACCTGCAGGTGCTGCCGGGTCCATGACCAGCAGGTCTCGAACCATTCGCGATCATCGAAATACACCGCCGCCAGCATGCTGTAGCCCTGGCCCTCTGAATGGGTGCGGAAGTCGTTGACGTCGTCGACGACCCGGCCATCCGGCAGGCAGAAATGCTGGCGGAACCGTCGCCAATCCGCTGCCGCCTCGCGTGTTGGCTGGGTCCTGGGGGCATGAGGCCCGGTGGCGACCGCGCCTGGCGGTGGTGGTGACGGCGGCGCGGCCAGTTGCTGGCCTTGGAGCGAGGACATCGGCAGGTTCATGGACGCCAACAGGATCAGGATGCAGACGAGGCCCGGTTGGCGGGTCCCGGCGAAGCCCGGCCGCCGGAGTGGCGGCGCAGGGGCGGGGGGGCTCGTTGGCAGGTGGGGATTCACTGGCGACGTGGCAGGGGTTTCATGGACAGGCCAAAGCAGGCGCGTCCATGCTGTGGGTGCTGGACGCCGCCACGGCGCACTGTCCGCGGCAGCCGGGGTTCGGTGCGGGCGCTTTACAGCTCCGGATTGCGGTTGAGCATGCTCATGGCGGTGATGGTGAGAAAAGTGAGCACGACCGGGATCGCCGCCAGCCAGAAGGCGGTCGAGATCCAGCCCGCGAGGGGTAGTTTCAAATAGGGGTCGCGGAATTCACCCGTCGCCTCGTCGACCGCTCCGGTCGGTGCCGGGCCGTCGGCCACCGGGCTGGCAGTGCCGGCCGGCCGGAACGGCGAGTCCGGCAGGGTCCAGGCCTGCACCGGCTGCCGGGGTGCCACGAGTGCCAGATCCCCTTCGATCTGCTGCCAGGTATCCGTTTCGAGCAGTTCGGCCATGGAGGCCTCTGCCTCCCAGGGATTGCGAACGCCGGCGAGGGTCCAGGATTGTTCGCCGCGATCGGCGGGCCGGGCGGCAATCAACAGCCAGTCATTTTCGCCGATGCTGGTGATGGGGCCGATGGTGGCGCCGTCGTCGGTCTGGTGGCGGCCGCTCAGGCGGGTGTCGGCGGGAAGGTCAATCACCGGGTCGGGACCGAACAGCCGCGCCAGCTCCGCCGGCAGGGCGTCGATGACTTCGGCGGGTGTGGTGTCGAGCCGGGTAAAGATCAGCACGTGCTCAGGGTTGGCCGGGATTCCGTAGTGGAACCTGATCTCGTAGAGCAGGGTGTTGGCCACCTGGGCCAGCTTGGCCATCATCAGCAGTGCGGCCTGCACCACGGCGGGGTCGCGATCGATCAAGGCGACCGCGAACGAGGATCCGTCCGGTTCGCCAACCAGCGGCCAGGCGGCGCGCGACAGCCACTCGAGGCCGGGCGGGGGCAGGTCGCCGTCCTGTCCCGGGCTGGTCAGGATGGACCCGGCGCTCAGGCGCACGGCCCGGTGCGGCGTCGACCCGTCGGCGGCGGGTCGCCAGCGGAACTGGAACCGGTTGCGGCCCGCTTTGAGGGCGGTGAGGGGAATCTCAAGGCTGGCGCCGCTGTCGCTGTCGAAGTCGATGGACACGGAGTGGCGCTGGTTGATGTCGATCGCCAGCGTGCCGGCGACCGCGCTGGGCGGTTCGTCGAGGCGCGTCGCGGCGATCACCTTGAAATCAGCATTGAGGGCAGGCTGGACGGTGGCGAATGCGCGCGGAGACAACCACAGGGTCCATTCGGCCGGGGCACCCGGGTCGAGCGCCAGGCCGTCGTGCTGCATGCCGAGTTGCTGCAGGGTCAGTTCCTGGCCCGGGAGCATGGCGGCGCGACGCACGAACACGGGTTCGGCGGGCAGGTTGAGGTCGCGGATGATGGCGCCGGGGGCATCGGGCAGGGCCGTGTAGATCAAGCCGAAGCCCATGGCCGCGTAGCGCACCTCGCTGTCGTCGCGGCCGGTGATGAACAATTGGATCCGGTGTGCTGAATGGGGATCGGGACGCAGGAACAGCCGCGGACCGGTGATGCGGTTGAGTTCTTCCGCGGACAAGTGGGGCAGCAGATCCTGCGAGGTGCCGATCATCAGCACGTCGTGCCCCGGTTGGGGGGCGTGGACAAAACGGATCGAGGGCATGCGGTCACCCATGCGCAGAGCGGCGCCCTGCATCGCGATCGATACCGCGCGCAGCAACTCGGCCGGCACGGCTGGCAGGTTGGCCGGGCGCGCCATGCCGGGGGCGTGGATGTCGATCGACTCTTGGCGGGCCATTTTGTCGTCGAAGATGTCTCCCAGCATCGACAGGTGGGGAGTCAGCAGCCGCCAGTAGCCGCGGACCACCAGCCTGGAAGTGCCGGCTTGCAGGGTGGCGCTGGGGCTGCGGACCACCAGTCGGTTGGGGCCGTCCACCAGGAAGACCTGGGGCAGCTGCAGGTGGATGGTGGTGGGGTCGGTTCCCGCCAGCGGTTGCCAGCCGGCAATCGGGCGGCCATTGAGCCAAAGTTCGAAGTCCAGCCGGTCGTGCAGGCCGGTGTCGGAGACCAGTTCGAGGTGGAGACTGGTGATGCGGCGCCGGTAGGAAGGATGAATGGTCACCGTCAGGCCGTCGTCCCCGCGCAGCAGGTGGGCCGATTCCTCGCCGGCGACGGCCAGCGGATGGGAAGCCACGTAGGATTCGCCCGCCAATTCCCCTGTCGGCGGCTGGTCGGCACGTTGTCCGTGGCAGGGGGTGGCGGTGCCGCTGACGACGAGCAACGACACGGCCGCAACCAACCACGCCCCTGCCGGACGGCCTCGGCGGCCGGCTGTCGGTCCGGGGGCGGTGTGGCGGGTGCTCATACCTTGGCGAGGTCGTGGTCCACCTGACGCTGGCGGATGCGGGCGGTGAGGCTGCGGAGGGCGGTGGCGAAGTGGTTGAAGTAGCCTTTCAGTGACAGCAGGGAGACCCAGAACACGGTGCCGATCAGCGAGGGGTAGTTGGCCTGGCGCCGGTTCTGAAAGTCCAGCCATCGCTGGCTGTCGGCGTAGAGCAGCCTGACGCCGGTGCGCACGGTGGCGGTGTCTTCCATGTGGTATTCGCCGCCGAACTGGTCGGTGGCGCGGCCATCGTGGTCGGTCCCGAAGCGGCGCAGCAGGCGCAACTTGAGCTGTCCTGGTGTGGAACCACCATGGCCATCCGGCGGGGTCGCCGCCGTGGGGGCGAGGTGAACGATCGCTTCCGCGGGCAGGTGGATGTGGGCGGCGATGTGGGGCGGGACCCTGATGGCGCAACCGCTGGCCGACAGGTCGGTCAGTTCCACCCGGGTGCGCGGGCCCTGCCATTCGAGTTCAGCGGGAATTTGCACCGGCCAGCGGGCGAAGCTGCGGGTCTGGCGGGTTTCGCGGGTGGCGCCGAGCACCCCGCCCAGCAGCACCAGGTTGAACACGGTCCAGCCCATGGTCAGGCACACCGGCACCAGGTTCGGGGTGTGATTGAGGATCTGGTGGAGGCCGAACGACAGGCACACCGCATTGAGGATGACCAGGAAATAGAACGGGGCGGCGAACGGCGAGATGTAGTCTTTGGTGAGGGTTTCGGCCTTGGGAGTCACGTTGAACTTGCCCTGGCGCGGCTGCAGCAACGCCTTCAGCAGGGCCGGCAGGCAGTTGAGCGACAGCAGCAGCTCGTAGATCTCCGACACCAGGAACCAGCGGGTGCGGCCGAACAGGTAGTGGGAGGTGAGCCACACGGCCGCCACGTAGGGCAGGGCGAACGACAGGAACGACTCGAAGTTGGCATTGTAGATCTTGAGGCCGAACAGCAGGAAGGCGCAGGGGGCGATGGCGTAGATCAGGCGGGCGAAAGGGAAGAACCAGAAGAAGCAGCTGTTGAAATAGCACAGCCGTTGCGGCCATGTCAGGCCGCGCATCAGCAGCGGGTTCTTGAGCCGGAAGATCTGTCCCATGCCCTGGGCCCAGCGCATGCGCTGGATCATGAACCCGGAGATCGTCTCGGCTGCCAGCCCGGCCACCATCGGCCGGCCGACGTAGGCGCTGTTCCAGCCGCGGGCATGGAGACCGACCGCGGTCTCGGCGTCCTCGGTGATGGTGTCGCCGGCGATGCCGTCGACCTCGTCGAGGGCCTTGCGCCTGAGCACGGCGGCGGAGCCGCAGAAAAAACTGCCGTTCCAGTAGTCCAGCCCGTGCTGGATCTGGCGGTAGAACATCTCGTTCTCGCTCGGCATGCGGTCGAAGGTGCCAAGGTTGCGCTCGATCGGGTCCGGGTTGAGGAAAAAATGCGGTGTTTGCACCAGGAACATCCGCGGATCCTTGATGAAAAACCCAACCGTGCGCTGGAGGAAGTCGCGCGTGGGCACGTGATCGGAGTCGAAGATCACCACCAGCTCGCCGGCGGTCTGCTTCAGCGCGGCGTTGATGTTGCCGGCCTTGGCGTGCTCATTGCGCTCCCGGGTCAGGTAGGTGGCGCCGAACTGCTCGCACATGGCGGTCAGGTCGCGGCGGCGGCCCTTGGCCTCCTCGGCGGCGGCGGGGTTGGCGGCGTGGCACTTCTGTTCGGTGCCGCCGTCGTCGAGCAGGTAGACTCGCAGTTTCTCCTTCGGATAATCGAGATCGATCGCGGCGCACACGGTGGTCCGGAGCAGGCTGATGTCCTCATTGTAGCTGGTGACGAAGACGTCGACCGAGGGATGGTCCCCGACCTTGTCCGGCAGGGGCGGGCTGTGGCGCACCACCGGGCGGGAGTTGATGAAAGCGGTCAGAAAAAACACCAGGATGCCGTAGCACTCCGCCAGATAGAGGATGATGGCGCAGGTGAAGCTGGGCCAGTCGACGAACTCAAGCGTGGTCCAGGTGCGCCAGATGAAGTAGCGCAGCACCGCGAAGGAGGCCATGGACAGGCACAGCAGCCGGGTGAACTGCCCGCGCGGAAAGACCCGCAGACCGATCAGTCCGAGGCAGATGCCGCCGGCCACCAGCAGCTGGGGCAGGTTGCCCACCTCGGTGGCCGCCAGCACCACCATCGAGGCTGCCAACAGGACGAAGGCAAAGGTGAGGGCGGGGCTGGTGGGCTGGCGGGCGAGCATGGGAGTGGCGGCGGGGGGACCTGTGGGCGGCTAGAGCCGGTCGACCGGCAGCAGCTGCCAGGCTGAACCAGAATGTCCCACAAATCCGACCTTGGCACGCGCACCCGGGCCTGTCAATCCGGTCGCGAGAACACTCCCAACCAGTTGCAGAACGGGGTGCGGCCCCACAACGGGCGGAATTCGCCCTGCAACCCACAGGCGCCCAGCCACTCGGTAAGTTCGTCGCCACTGGCATAGTGGACCGGCTGGCTGCGCATCCAGTTGACGCCGCGGGCGA
>SKLO01000653.1 GCA_007123195.1 Verrucomicrobiales bacterium
CACGAAGCCCTCGAGGGCCAGATCGCCTGCCGCTATGGCGGCGAGGAGTTCGTGCTCGTCGTCCCAGGGCTCAGCAGCCTTGAAGTCCTGACCCATCTGGAAGGCCTGCGTCAAGCCTTCGCCCGACGGGGCATCCCCCACCAGCACCCGGTCATGCACGCCACCTTCTCCACCGGAATATCTTCCTGCCCGCGCGACGGCGAGACCGCCACCCAAGTGTTCCGCGCCGCCGATGCGGCGCTCTACGCCGCCAAGGCCGCCGGCCGCAACTGCGTCATCGACAGCTCGGTGCTGCTGCCGATCCAACCAACACCCGGATCCGACTATTAACCATTAACCATTAACCATTAACCATTAACCATTAACCATTAACCATTAACCATTAACCACCACCCCCTCCAGCCTCAAGCGTCAAGCCTGCCGCCTGGCCCACGAGTCGCGCAGTCCGATGATGCGGTTCAACACCGGCCGCTCCGCCGCGTGATCGTGGCGATCGGCGACAAAAAATCCCGCCCGTTCCAGTTGCACCCGGGTCTCGGCCTCCAGCACGCCGGCCAGCGCCGGCTCGATCCATCCGTGGCAGATGTCCAGCGACCGCGGGTTGATCACCGCTTCATAACCGCCCTCGGCGGCGTCCGGGTCATCGACCGTGAACAGCCGGTCATACAGCCGGAACTCGCACGCCACCGCCGACGCCGCCGCCACCCAGTGGATCACCCCCTTGACCTTGCGACCCTCGGGATTGCGCCCAAGGGTGTCGTGATCCACGCTGCACCTCAGCTCCACCGGCTCGCCGGCGGCGTCCGTCACCACCTCGTCGCAGCGCATCACGTAACTGTAGCGCAGCCGCACCTCGGTGCCCGGCGACAACCGGAAAAAGCCCTTCGGCGGCTCGAGCATGAAGTCGTCGCGATCAATCCACAGCTCCCTTCCGAACGGCAGCGCGCGCTCCACGCTGGTCACATCGTCAGGGTTGTGTGCGGGTGTCAGGGTGTCGATCCGGTCCTCCGGCCAGTTCCCGATCACCACCTTCAGCGGCCGCACCACGCCGAGGTGGCGGCGGCTGTGGCGGTTCAACTCGTCGCGCACCTGGTGCTCGAGCACGCCGACCTCGGTGGTGCCGGGGAACTTGGTGATGCCGATGGCCTGGCAGAACCTGCGGATCGCCTCCGGCGGGTAGCCGCGCCGCCGCAGCCCGGACAGGGTCGGCATGCGCGGGTCGTCCCAGCCCTGCACCAGGCCCTTCTCCACCAGCGCCAGCAGCTTGCGCTTCGACATCACGGTGGAGGTCAGGTTGAGCCGGGCGAACTCGATCTGGCGCGGCCGGCTGGGCCGCCCCAGCACCCGCTCGATCACCGGCGCGCAATGCTCCACCACCCAGTCATACAACGGCCGGTGATCCTCGAACTCGAGCGTACACAGCGAGTGGGTGATGCCCTCCAGCGCGTCCTCCAGCGGATGCGCGAAGTCATACATCGGATACACGCACCAGCGGTCGCCGGTGTGGTGATGACTGGCATGCACGATGCGGTAAAGCACCGGGTCGCGCATGTTCAGGTTGCTGTGCTCCATCGAGATCCGCGCCCGCAGCACATGGGTGCCGTCGGCGAACTCCCCGCTTCGCATGCGGCGGAACAGGTCGATCGATTCCTCCGCCGGACGATCGCGCCACGGACTGGGCGCACCCGGCCGGGTCAGGGTGCCGCGGGAGTCGCGGATCTGGTCGGCCGACTGGCTGTCGACAAACGCCAACCCCTGCCCGATCAGATGCTCGCCGCAGTCAAAGAACGTGTCGAAATAGTCCGACGCAAAATACAGGTGCTCACCCCAGTCAAACCCCAGCCAGCGCACGTCATCCTGAATCGAGCGCACATACTCCGGGCTCTCGCGGGTCGGGTTGGTGTCGTCGAACCGCAGGTGGCAGCGGGCGCCGGCATTCCGATGTTCCTCGGCCACGCCGAAGTTCAGGCAGATCGACTTGGCGTGGCCGATGTGCAGGTAGCCGTTGGGTTCCGGCGGGAACCGGGTCACCGGCGGCGTCGCCGGGTCGCGCCGCAGGTCCGCACGCACGATCTCGCGGATGAAGTCGACCGGTGCTGCGGCCGCTTGGGGGTCGGACCCGGCTGCCTGCCCCTCCCGGTTCGGCTTTGAGTGGGGACCGGGTTTGGATTTGTGGGTGGGCGCGGCGTCGGCCATAGGGCGGCACGATCGCGGCGGCGGCGGCCTGAATCAAGCGGCGATCAGACCGCCCGGCACGGCTTTCACCCGCCGTCGGCCCCTTCGCGACTTTCATCCTGCCCGCATTTCCATTGACAAGCAGAACTTTCAGAATTGATTGAAAGCATGTCCGACAAGGAAGACGCATTCACCGGCGCACGCGACGCCTTCATCGCCGAATGGGGCGCGATGGGCAGTTCCTGGGGCATCAACCGCACCATGGCCCAGGTGCACGCGCTGCTGTTCACCAGCGAGGATCCGCTGAGCACCGACGAGGTCATGGCGGAACTGCGCATCAGCCGCGGCAACGCCAACACCACCCTGCGCGAGCTGGTCGGCTGGGGCCTCGCCCGCAGCGTCATCCGCAAGGGCGAGCGCAAGGAGTATTTCGAAGCCGAAAAGGACGTCTGGCGCATGTTCTGCATCATCGCCCGCGAGCGCAAGCGCCGCGAGGCCGACCCCGCGGTCGAGACCCTGCAACGCTGCCTCAACGCGGTCAGCGGCCACCGCAGCGCCCAGGCCGCCACCTTCCGCTCCCAGCTGGAATCGGTGCTGGAACTGATGCAGCTGGGCGGTCGCGTGCTCGAGCGCATCACCTCCGGCGAGCGCGATCGCATGATGAAACTCGCCCTCAAGGTCCTCGGCGCCGGCGGCCCCCGACCCTGACCCCGCCCCATCCAACCAAGAACAAAGAACAAAGAACAAAGAACAAGAAACAAGGAACTAACCCACAATGCGCGCCCGCGACATGTCGTAGGGGTTCATCTGCACCTCCACCCGCAGCCCCGGTGTCAGCGACACCGCCGCCCCGACCCTCCGATCACCGACAAAGCCGGTCAC
>SKLO01000552.1 GCA_007123195.1 Verrucomicrobiales bacterium
GAACCCGGCGTGCCCGCGGCCCTGCACCCCTGGCCCGAGGGCGAACCGCTGAACCGCCTCGGCCTCGCGCGCTGGATCGCCAGCCCGGAGAACCCCCTGATCGGCCGCGTCACGGTCAATCGCTGGTGGGCCGAACTGTTCGGCCGCGGACTCGTCACCACCCCCGAGGAATTCGGTTCCCAAGGCGATCCGCCGTCGCACCCGGAACTGCTCGACTGGCTGGCGGCCACCTTCACCAGCGGCGACCACGCCTGGTCGCGCAAGACCATGATCAGGCACATGGTCATGTCCGCCGCCTACCGCCGCTCGGCCTGGCATGACGCCGACAAAGCCGCCGTCGATCCCGACAACGAACTGCTCTGGCGCGCGCCGGGCCACCGGCTCGACGCCGAGACCCTGCGCGACAACGCGCTCGCCATTTCCGGCCTGCTGTCGGACAAAATGGGCGGCCCCCCGGTGCTGCCACCGCAGCCCGACCGGGTCTGGCGGGTCACCGGCCGGGTCGACAACACCTACCGCACCTCCACCGGTGATGACCGGTTCCGCAGGGGCGTCTACACCATCTGGCGCCGCCACGCCCACTACCCGTCGTTCGCCAACTTCGACGCCCCGAACCGCGGCGCCTGCACCGTCCAGCGGGCCGCCAGCAACACCCCGCTGCAGGCGCTGACCCTGCTCAACGACCAGGCCTACGTCGAAATGACCAGGGCGTTCGCCCTGTCCATCGCCGATCATTCCGCCGCCGGCCACGACGGCAGAATCCATCACGCCTTCCGCCGCGCCGTCAGCCGCGAACCGCAGGCCGGGGAAATCGAGGCCTTGCTGGAACTGTTCCAAAGCGAACGCGCCCACGCGCTCGCCCACCCCAGGGCCGCCGAAGATCTCTGGCGCGGCCATGACTTCCCCGACGCCGACGCCCGCGCCGAAGCCTTCGGCTGGTATGCCGTCGCCGCCGCCCTCCTGAACCTGAGCGAAACCATCACCCGAGGATAACCGCATGACCGAACCGGCCAGCCTGACCGCCCAGAACATCCTGTCCCGCCGCGCCTTCCTGCACGGGTCCGGCCTCGGCCTCGGCGCCCTCGCGGTCAACAGCCTGCTGCCGGGCGGCCTCGGTGCCGCCGAAGCTCCGGTTCCGGCACCCCACCGGACCCCACGCGCCAGGAGCGTCATCTTCCTCCACATGGTCGGCGCCCCCTCGCAGCTCGACCTCTACGACCACAAACCCGGGCTGCAGAAATACGACCGCACCCCGGCCCCCGACTCGTTCATCGAGGGCAAGCGCTTCGCCTTCCTGCGCGGCCACCCGAAACTGCTGGCCTCGCCCTACCAGTTCAAACGACACGGCCACAGCGGCCTTGAATTTTCCGAGCTGCTGCCCCACATCGGCTCGGTCGCCGACGACCTGGCGGTGGTGAAATCCCTGCACACCGACGAGTTCAACCACGGTCCCGCCCAGCTCTTCTTCCACACCGGCCTCAGCCGCATCGGCAACCCCAGCATCGGCTCCTGGGTCCACTACGGCCTCGGATCGATCAACCAGAACCTGCCCGGCTACGTGGTCTTTCTCTCCGGTGCCGCCGCCCCCGGCGGCGGCAGCAGCCTGTGGCACAACGGCTTCCTGCCCAGCGTCCACCAGGGCGTCGAATTCCGCAGCGAGGGCGATCCGGTGCTGTTCCTGTCCAACCCAAAAGGCATCGACGACGCCAGCCGCCTGCGCACCGTCGACACCATCAACCGGCTGAACGAAAACCACCTGCGCCTCACCGGCGATCCCGAGGTGGCCACCCGCATGAGCCAGTATGAACTCGCCTGCCGGATGCAGCTGTCGGTGCCCGAACTGATGGACCTTTCGGAAGAGCCCGCCGCCATCCGCGCCATGTATGGCGACGGCCAGTTCGCCAGCCACTGCCTGCAGGCGCGCCGGCTGGTCGAGCGCGGCGTGCGCTTCGTCGAACTGTTCAACTCGGACTGGGACACGCACGGCAACCAGGACCGTCGGCTGCGCCAGTTGTGCGGCAACGTCGATCAACCCGTCGCCGCCCTGATCCGCGACCTCAAACAGCGCGGCCTGCTCGACCAGACCCTGGTGGTGTTCGGCGGCGAGTTCGGCCGCACCCCCATGCTGGAGGGCGATCAACACCCCGACCGCTGCGGCCGCGACCACCATCGCGACGCCTTCACCGTGCTCATGGCCGGCGGCGGCGTGCAGGGCGGCATCACCTACGGGGAAACCGACGACCTCGGTTACAACGTCGTGCGCGACCCGCTGTCGGTGCACGACTTCCACGCCACCCTGCTGGCCGCGCTCGGACTCGACCACGAACAGGTCACCTACCGCTTCCGCGGCCTCGACCAGCGCCTCACCGGCGTCGAAGATGCCCGCGTCGCCCACGGCTTGTTCGGCTGAAGGCCCCGGCCTGACATGTGCCACAGCCGCCGCCCTGCAGCTCAAGGCTGATCCCGCCCTCCCGGCGCACGCCGCCTCGCTCTGAAGAAAGGATTGGTTTTTTGTGCTTGATCTCCGGATTCTTGTTTGTCTAGAAGCTGAGTTAACTTCTCATAAAAAATTACAAGTTGTTTGTACAGTTTTTTCTAATCTAACTGAAACTAATTACTTCAGGGCGCGAATTCAACAAGCAGCTATGGGCGAGTTGCAGAAGTTAGATGCGTAAGCTCTGGAGACGGGGGAGGTTCTGAATGACGGTTGAGGCTTGATTGACGAGTGACGATTGTTGATTGCTGATTTTTGAAGTGACCTTCGGGCTGTTGCCTTGACTCTGTCTTGGCTTTGCTCCGGCGAGGCGCACTGGCGCCCTCGACGGCACTGCGACTGAATTCGCCCGGCCTGAAGCCCGTGAGATGTCCCCCGGTCCAATCTGAAATCAAATATCAACAATCGTCAATCGTCATTCAATCTGAAATCTTGAGACCCCGCTTCCCTCGACACCTCTGGATACCCCAATGCCCTCAGAACGTCCGGCTTTGGGCGAACAGCCAGCGGGCCAATCCGCCGCGATCGTAGGCCTCCCGCCAGGCGTTATGACCGCCACCGTC
>SKLO01000158.1 GCA_007123195.1 Verrucomicrobiales bacterium
CGCTGGAGGCCGAACCGGACGTGGCGGTGTTCTCCACCGACACCGATTACGACGCGGGGCTGTACGGTGTGGCCTGGCAGCACGCGCTGCTGGGCCATTACCGGGTCGGGCGCTGGACGCTGGTGGCCGATGCCGACGAATTGCTGGTGGCCGACCTGGACCGCGCCGCGCGGCTGCCCGAATTGCTGGCCGGTCCCGATTTCGCCGGGGCCGAGGCGGTGCGGCTGTTCCTTCTGGACATGTACCCCGCCGGGCCGCTGGCGGGCGCCGATCTGGTCGGCCGCGACCCGTTCGCGGTCGCGGATCATGTGGACCGCGTCCCGTTCCTGGCGGAATCGCTGGGCCGCGGGCCGCATTCCAACGCGCCCACCTGGACCTCGGCGCTGCGCCACCGGCTGTTTGCCGGCGCGCGGCCGGAGCTGTTCGTGGCCCAGAAGGTGGCGCTGTTGCGCTATCGGCCGTGGATGCGGCTGTCGGCGGGGCTGCATTACGTGGCCGACGCCCGGCTGGCCGCGCGGGCGCTGATCCTTGCGCATTTCAAGTATCATGCGGATTTCCACGCCCGCGCCCGGGCCGAGGTCGCCCGCGGCCGGCATTTCAACGGCGCCGAGGAATACGCCAAGTACCTGGCGCTGATGGAGGCCGGCCGGCCGGGGCTGTTCGACGCGGACGTGTCGGTGCGCTGGCACGACTGTGCGGCGGTGCGCGGGATTCTGGGAGGCTGAGCCGGGCCCGCCTGTCGGCCGGGGCTGTCGGCCCCCCCCTGTCGGCGGCCGCTGGGTGCTGCCGCGGCGCGGAAGCTGCGCCGCGGACTGCGGCCGAAACGCCCAATTCACGGTTAATCGTTTTTGCAATCGCCATGATCGTTTCCGTTTGTTACGGAAATCCGACTCCAGAGGGGGGCCTCGGGCGATTAATCATGCATGCTCCCCGATTAACTTTCCGGATGGAAATCCTTGGACCGCGGCGCCCCCGGATATTACATACTATTTTCAAGTTGGGAAATGCCGGAATCAAGAGGAAACCCAGAATGCGTGTGACACTTCTTGCCTCCGCCTCGGCGGCTGTTATCGCCATGTCCCCGACGTCGGGGCAGGCTTCGAGCTTCGGGGGGGTTGTCGACATGGGCAGCCTGACCGATTTCCTGTATGTGTTTCTGAACGGCAGCGACGATGTGAACATCAGCTCCGGTCCGCAGGTCGGGGACATCGCGGTGTCGGGCACAGCAGACACGCGGTCATCGGGCAACTGGGATTATTCCGGCAACATCGTTTCGGGCCACAGCGGTTCCGGCGACTCCGACTGGGAATGGGACCGGATGGTGACCGGACAGAACTCCGGGACTGGGACGGTCCAGTTCAATCAGCAGGCGCAGATCGACCAGCTGGCGGCCGACTTCGAGACCGCCGTCACGCAGGCGGAGGCGCTGGCACCCACGGTGGGGTACGAGAGCGTCTCTTCCAGCAGCCTGAACAACCTGAACACCCAGAACGGCGCGGGCGAACTGTTCGTGATCAACGTGACTTCGGGCTTCAACATCAGCAACGCCATCAACATCATCGGCGATGCCGACGACTTCTTCATTTTTCGCTGGGATACGGATGCGGACCCCACCAACGGCTACAACGGTCAGGTCAAGTTCAACAACACCACGGGCATTACGCCGGGTGGTGATCTGACCGCGGCCAACTTCCTGCATCTGGCCGGCGACCTGAACTCCTCGGGCGGCAGCGGCGGGTTTTTCAACGGCTACTGGCTGACCTTCGGCAAGGACGGGAGCCTCGACAATCCCGGAAGCAACTCCAGCTTCAGCAATGCGAATTTCAACGGCGGGTGGTATACCAACACCGACAAGCTCTCGCTGACGTCGGGCAGCCAGGGCACCTATGTCGCGCCGCTCGCCAGCCCGACGGCGGTCATTCCCCTGCCGGCGGCCGGCTGGCTGCTGCTCAGCGGTCTGGGGCTGTTCGCCGTGATCGGTCGGCGCAGGATGCGCGCGTCGGCCTGACGCCAGCCGCACAATCGAGGGATCAGGAACGGGGGCGTTGCCGGACTGGCAGCGCCCCCGCTTCGTTGTCTGCGCCCTGCGGTCAGTCCATCGCGCCGACGTGGGTCTGGAACTTTAGCCATTGAGAGTATGAAAAGGAATGCGTCCATGCGCCTGGAAACCTCTCTCGCCGCGGGCCTGACGGCCCTGGCCCTGTCCACCACCGCCCTGTCGACCGCCACCGTCTCGTTCGAGCGGTTCGGCGGGCCCTCCACGCTGGGCGTGGCGCAGCCCGGCCGCACCATCGTCGAGAACTTCGACGGCGCCGCCACCACGGGCGGATCGCGCGTCGCGGTCAACACCGATGCCCGGGACCGCACCGCGGGCAACCTGTTCCGTTCCGCCGTGGGGGAGTTCCGGGGCCTGGGCGGGACCGGCGGGGGCAGCTCGGTGACCGGCAACGCCGATCAGATCCAGATCCGCTCGGGCGACAACGCCGGCCGCTTCGACGTGCCGGAGCAGGGCGGCACCTTCCTCGATTCCAACGACACGCTGGGGTTCAGCTGGACGATCGCCAACACCGCCTCGCTGCGCAGGCGTTCATCACCGACCCCAACGACGCCGGCAAGCGGCTGAGCGTGCGGCTGAACGTCGACGGCACCCAGATGTTCTCGCAGACCCTCACCCAGCGCGAGAACAACGGCCAGATCCGGCACCTGATGGCGGATTTCAGCACCATGGCCATGGACTGGACCACCGCCACCTTCGCGTTCCACATGAGCGGCACCGACGACGGCATCGGGATCTCCAACGCCTCGCTGAACGTGATCCCGCTGCCGGCGGCGGCGCTTTTGCTGCTGGGCGGGCTGTCGGCGTTCGGCCGCCGCCGCGCCACCGCCTGAGGCGCGTCGCGCCGGTGACAGACCCGGATGTGACGGTGCACCATATGGCTGCCGGGTTGCCCCCTGGCCGCTGCCGCTGATCCAGAGCCTGATGGTCCTTGCCGAGGCGCCGTGCATGGTGCGCGACGCTGCGCCTGGAGCGTCGTGGGGTCGGCCTGCCCGGATGGC
>SKLO01000646.1 GCA_007123195.1 Verrucomicrobiales bacterium
CGGCGGGTGCCGGGCCGGGGCGAACGCCCAGTGCGGCTTGTATTCGGCCCCCTCGGCGATCCATTGCCGGAGCAGTTCCACCTCGGTGTCGGTCAACCGCTTGTCGGTGCCCGGCGGCGGCATCACGTCGCGCGGGTCGGTGGCGCTCACCCGGTCCAGCAGCACGCTGGCGTCGGGATCGCCCGGCACGATGGCCTGATGGCCGCCGAGGTCGTTGAACGCCTCCTCGTTGTCCAGGCGCAGGCCCGCCTCCCGGTGGCCGGCGTCGAAGCCATGGCATTCAAAGCAGTTCTCGGCCAGAATCGGCTGGATCTGACGGCTGTAGTCGATGGCTTCGGCGGCCGCGGTGCGGGGCGGTGCTGCCGCCGCGGCGAGCGCACCGGCGCACAGCAAGGCGACCGGCCAGGAAAGCTTCGCCGGACGCTGAGGCAGCTCGCGATGGCCGGCGGATCGGTGTTCAGTCGGGGTGCCGCTGCGGACGCATGCAGGGGGAAATCGCATCCGCGCAACATACCTTGAGGGGGGGCGGTGCCAAGCAAAAGCTGGCTGGGGTCGACCGGCCGCCCCCTTTGGCGCGCCGGTTGGCCGGACGGTTCGGGGCCCAACCGCCCGCCCAAACAAGGCGGGAAGGTCGATGCCAGCGGGGGATGGGGCGGTTTTTCTTGACCCGGTGGTCGACTGCATGTCGCTTGAACCAACCGCCTGACTGCCCCGAACCGGACCCACCCGACTGCCGCCTTCATCGCCATCTCCTGCCGGTGATCAGGCCAGATCGCGACCGGGTCCGCCAACTGACAACCTGCTCCGAACCATGATCACGACCGCAAGACTGTGCCACTTCGCCCGCTGGACCTTCACCGGATTGGTGGCCGCGTCGTTCACCCTCGCCGTGGCCAGAACTCCGGCGGCGTTTGCCGACGGCATCACCATCACCCCGGCTCCCGGGGACAAGGACGGCCAGCATTGGCCGCGCTGGCGCGGCCCCAGCGGCCAGGGCGTGGTGCCCGATGGCAATTATCCCGACCAATGGAGCGACACCGACAACGTGATCTGGCGGGTGCCGGTGCCCGGTGCCGGCAATTCCTCGCCGATCGTGTGGGACGACCAGATTTTCCTGACCACCGCCTATGACGACGGGCGGCGGCGATCGATCCTGAGTTTCGACCGCGCCACCGGCGAGCAGCAGTGGGAAACCTTTGCCCCGGTCGACGCCGATCCCGAGCGCGCCCACGGCAAGAACGGCTGGGCGTCCGGCACGCCGACCACCGATGGCGAGCGGATCTACGCCTACCTTGGCAACCACGGCCTGCTGGCGCTGGACCTGGCAGGCGAAGTCGTGTGGCATGCCGATCTTGGCGACATCAGCTCGCTGCACGGTTCCGCCTGCTCGCCTTTTCTCCACGGGGGCAACGTGATCATCTATCAGGACAAGCCGGGCGGCGGGTTTGTCGCGGCGTTTGACGCGGCCACCGGCGACGAGGTCTGGCGCACCGCACGGCAGGCCACGGTCGGCTGGGGCTCGCCGATCGTGATCGACATCGGCGAGCGCGAGGAGCTGATCGTCAGCTCGCAGCACCGTGTCACCGCCTACGACCCGGGCACCGGGACTGAGTTGTGGACATGTCAGGGCAATTCGGTCGAGGTCACGCCGACACCGGCGGTGGGGCACGGCCTGGTGTTCGCGTCATCGGGACGCGCCGGACCGACCCTGGCCATCCGGCCGGGCGGTTCCGGCGACGTCACCGACAGCCACCTGGTGTGGAGCGAACTGCGCGGTTCGCCGTTCATTCCCTCACCGCTGGTGTATGGCGACTACCTCTACATTGTCACCGACACCATGGGCGTGGTCACCTGCTACGAGGCTGCGACCGGCGAGTTGGTGTGGCGGGAAAGGCTGCCGGCCGAGACCACCGGCGAGGCCTACAGCGCCTCACCGGTGGGAGTGGACGGCCGGGTTTACTTCACCCGCGACAGTGGGGAAACGTTCGTGCTGCGCGCCGGGCCCGAATTCGAGGTGCTGCAGGTCAATCATGTGGGGGAACCGATGCTGGCCTCGCCCGCGCTGCTGGAGGGTCGCTGGTACATGCGCACCCGTGGGCACTTGATGTGCGTCGGCCGGTGAGTCGGGTCGCTGGCGCGACCGTTCTTGGTGCTTGGTGCTTGAATTGTCCTCAATTCGACCGGGGTGCGCGCCGCACGTTCCTTGCGCCCCCTTCCTTCACGGCTCCTGTCGCCCCCTGCGAATGAATCGTTCGCGTGGTCCCGGCCCCAGCCCGCGCGCATCACGCACAGGAGGTCGAATTGCGCCAATTCAACCTACGGGCTGCCGCCAGGAGCAGCGCATCGTCAAGCCAATGACACCCTCACACGTCACCCCACAACCCCCCGCCTCACCCTGGTCTCGCGAGCGCCACCGCCCCGTAGGGCGGGCCCCCGACCCGCCTGGGGTGCGGGCGGTTCGTTCCTTGCGCCCGCTTCCTTCACGGTCACGTCCGCCCCCTGCGAGTGGAATGCTGCCGGCTGCTTCAGGCAAGCTGGATGCGCACCTGCCCACAATCGCAGGTCAGAGGCCCTCGTCTTGGGCGGCAGCCGCCCCCTCCATCTCCGTCAGGTTCGCGGTCCGGTGGTCGAACCTCAGCGCCCAGATCTTGCGCGCGGATGAGTTGTTCAACAGGATCAGGTCTAATTTCGGATCGTATTGCAGCGCGTCACTCCAACTGAAGGGGGAGTTCTCAAAGCTGATCCCCTCGCCGTTTTCCACGAACTTCAGATCGACCCAGTAGAACTTTTCGTCGGCGGGACTCCAGGCGACGTTGCCAAATTTGCCGTCCGGCTTCTGGAACAGTTTCATCGGCAGGATGAGGTCGGCTTCGGGGAGGTAGACCTCCTCGCCCCAGAACAGATACTCGCCAAGTTCCCGCGGTTTGTCGGGAGTGGACTTCGTGACGTCTCCGGTCGCCATGTCGTAGCGGTAGATGTCGTTCTGGCGCGCCAGCCACAGGCAATCGCGCTTCGAGTCGTAGATCAGCGAATCGCCGTCGCACCAGATGCC